>JAAFHJ010000532.1 GCA_013298325.1 Myxococcales bacterium
GCGGATAAATCGCGCCTCTTCTCGAAGAGATGAGGCGGGGAATCGACGCTCAAATTCGTCGAGCGTCGGGAGTGCTGCGTTGCCGTCGTTGCGCGAAGCGACGCGCGCGCGACGAAGCAGCTCGATTTCCGAGGGAAATGTATCGACGGGCGGAGACGAGAGCCGTGGCACGCTTGCAGGCGCCGGCAGCAGAGGAGCGTCCTGCACCGACTCTACCGGCTTCGGCGGCTCCGGCAGCGAGCGACGCTCCCGATGCGTAGTCCGCGGCTGGAGGGCCGTCGGGACCGGTCCAAGCGGCGTCCTCACGCGCGGTTCCGGCGGTTCCGACGGCGGTTCCGGCGGCGGTTCGGACGGGCGCTCGGTGGAGGCGACCGACGGAACCCTAGGCACCGCGGGTTCTTGCGTTGGCCGCCCCATGGTGAGCGCCGTCACGATCGCCGTTGCGACGAGCGCGCCGCCCACCCAGGCAAACACCGGTTGGGGGGCGGGCGGGGCCGATGGCGGTAGTCCGACCGCGGAGAGCACCTTGTTCCGCAGCGCCGCTTTCCGCGCCTCGTCAAGCGGGCGAACACGCGCCGCCGCCTGAAGAATGTCTCGCGGGATCCCGTCGGTAGCCGGCCGTTTGCTCACGCGTCCCCTCCGTGCTCAGGCGTTGGACTTTGGCGGATGCTGGACGAAGCGCGCGCATCGTCGCGGAGGCGGGCCGCGGCGAATTGCGCGCGTGCGCGGTGAAGCCGCGACCATACCGTTCCGATGGGCAGCCCGGTTGCTAGGGCAACCTCCTCGCATGTTTGTTCTTCAATTTCGACGCGTACAAATATGTCGCGGCGATCCGGGTCGAGAGCGCTTAGCAAGCGCTCGACCCGCGCGACTTCCTCGCGGTGGGCCATCGGCGCATCCGGGGCCCCCGTCGGCGACTGTTCTTCGCGGAGGACGTCGTCCGAGACTTCACGGCGCCGCGCGCGCCGCTGGCGAAACTGGTGGGCGACGTTGCTTGCGATTCCGTAAATCCAACCGCCCAGCGTACCGCGGGCATCGCTGAACTCCCCGCGCTTCCGGTGAACGACAAGGAACACCTCCTGGCATGCGTCGTCGAGGTCGGCATCGTCGACGCCGAGCCGCTGCAGCGTCGTCCACACGTCGTCGGCAAATTGGTCGTAGATTTCGGGGAGGTCCCCGGCGGTCGACGCGCGTGGCGTGCTTGCTGGCACCATGGCCGCTTTCGAAACTCCGAGAAAAAGGCGTAGCGTCGTCATCGCCCCCTCCTCGGTGCTCGGAAGGGGAGCCTCGCCGGTGGGAATCGCGATGTGTGCTCCCCTCCTCCGCCACGGTGCGAACCCTTCCAAAAAAAGGCGCCGAGCAGCCGCTTTTCGTCGGCACTCAAAACGGCACCAGAAGCGCGCCTTCCGCGCGCATCGTCGCCGAGGGGGCTCCCGTGTTCCGTCCGGCGACGCGTTGCACGGCCTGAAGCTCGGCGCCGACCTGAAAGAACCAGCGTTTCCCCATCGACATGCGAACGCGAAGTCCCGCGCTCGGCCCTGCCCACAACGTACTGCGGCCGTCAGTGCCCCACCGCAATCCGAGTGCGGCGCCAATGCAACCTCGTACCTCCGACCCCGTGCTTGAGGGGCCGCCGCAGTAGGCGGCGCGCCCGATGCCGTTCGTCGCAGCCCCGGGCCCGGAAATCGCCGGGCCGAAGGCGGCGCCGAGTTCGATGCCATGGCCGCGGCGCTCGAACACGGCGATCGCACCGACGAGCGGTGTTCCGTTGCGGCCGAAGCCGGGAAGCAGACCGACGGTGGCCCCTATCCCACGACGTTCCTCCGGTGCTGTCGGCACGGCGGGCGCCGCTCGCTCCGACTCTTCGTCGAGAACGAGGGCGGCGGCGAGTGTTGCGGCGTCGACGAGTGCCGTGCAGTCTTCCCCGTGAAACGTCCGCTCGACGATTCGCCCGCCGACGCGCGTCGTGACCGTGACGCTCTGAAGCGTCGAAGATTCGCCGTCGTTGCGGGGAAGAAAGCGAACGTCGACGCGATCTTCCGCGCTCCTTCGCGCAAGCGGAACGCGCACGACGTCCTCCAGGCGCGCCCGGAACGCTGCGGCCGTCGGGCAGTGCGGGGGCGGCGCGTAGACAATCGATGGGGCGGCAACGGCCGATCGCGCCACGAACATCAGGACCACCCACGCGGACAGTGCCTTCGGGACGGGGGCGCGCATGGTCGACGGACGGGTGGGCCGGTTCACGATAGCGCAGCTGTCTACACTACGTCGTTAACGGGGGCCAGCCCGGGAGACGGAACGGGGACGCGCGTTCGCTGATTTCTTGCGGGGATGTGTGAAATGCAATGTAAAATTGAACGATGACAGAAAAAATGTCAGCGAGTGTAACGAAACCGCTTGCGCCTCCCAGTCGGTATTTGTAATGACACATTGTCCGGACGCTTAGGGCAGGTCGGATAGGCGCCGCGAGATTGGTCTCTTGGCGGGGCTTGTTGAGGCGAGGCACAAGCGCTCGCCGCCGCTGACGTAACGGGCGGCGGCGGTGAGCGCCCTTTTTCAGAGTTCTACGCACAGCGCGGCGACGCCGCGTTTTCCGCAGTCCGCGGATCCGGGTTGGAAGGGGTCGAGATGGACGTGCAGCTCGGTACGGTTGTCGCGAGTCGGTTTCGCGTGTTACGTCACGGGCCCGATACGCGGATCGGTCAGGTTTTCTGTGCGCTCGACGCGCAAACGGGCGGTCAGGTTTGGCTTCGGATCGTTCGCGGACGCTTCGATCGGACCCCGTTCGATACGCTCGCGCCGCTTACCCGCTTTGGTCGGCCCCTTGATCGCCTGGTCGCGGGCGGCGCGTTGGGTGAAGACGTTCAATACGTCGCCGAAAGACTGGTCCCCGAAGACCGTACACCGCAGCGCACAGGGGCAATTGCCGAGCGCGAGCGCTGTTGCGTCGGCGTTGTCGGCTCTTTCATGGCCCTTTGGGCTGCCGGGCTTGTGCATGGAAACGTCGCTCCGTCGCACATTGTCGCGAACGAATCGGGGGCCCGCCTGCGACTGCTCACACCGTGGCCGCTCGTGTCACGTCGTACCGATGCTGGCGAACTCTTAGGGTTTCTTCAGGGGTTTGCGCCAGATACGCCACGAGTCGCAGCGGCGTTTGTCGCCGTTGCGTCGATTGCCGGTGGTGCTGACGTTACCCGCGCGGCCGGAGACTTTCAGGCGGCGCTTCGCGAACTCCCCATTGGGCCCGACGTCAACGCTGCCGAACGCCCGACGACCCGCTGCCCGCCCCTTTCGAAGATTTTGTCCGGCCGATCGGGGGACCGATGACGGCTGTCCGCGGGACGCGTCCGCGCTGGGTGTTCTGTTTTGCCTGGGGCGAAACCCATCGCACCTTTCCGCTCGGCGCGGAAGCGACCGTCGGTCCATCGATTGCTGACGGCATCCGTGTGCCTCGTGCGTCGGCGGTCGCGGCGACCGCGCTCGTGCGTGTTGTTGCGGCGCCCGGCCGGTGGATCTGCCGAACACAATCGCGCGAACGGGTCGTTACGGAAGGTATCCCGTTTTCCCTCGGTGACGGGGTCGCGACGATCGTCGAGCGCCGTTGCATCGACGCTGCCGACGTCGCCTGCGGCGGGTCAGAGCGCCCCACTGGGCTGGCTCCGCTTGACGGGGCGCTGCGGTTTGCGCTCGAATTGGCCCGCGCCCGCCACGTTGTTTCGCCG
>JAAFHJ010000533.1 GCA_013298325.1 Myxococcales bacterium
GCCGACGAAGAGCCGACCTGGTGCGCAAACGCCGCAGCGCCAACCGTCGCCGTCGCCCTCGCCGGCCCCTACGGAATGCTGCTGACCATCGACGGCGCCGTCCAGTGGTTTGAAAGCGCCTCCGGGCGCCCGGTCTCCCAGGGGCGCGCACCGGCCTATCCACTCGATCTTGCTGCAAACGCGAGCGGTGGCGTCGCCGTCGTCGCCGAGCGGGGGGTCACGCTGATCGATGGCGCCGGCGTTCGGACCGTCCCGGCACCGGCACCGCTCACGACCGCCGCCTTTGGCGCCGATGGCTCCGTGGTCGCCGTCGGCGATCGTGCTGGGAACGTTCACCTTTTGGCGGTGCACGGGGTGAATAGCGGCGCTCCGAGCTGGTTTGCGCCGGTGGCCCTCCCTCTTGCCGCGCCCATGCCGGTCGCCGGGATCACCGCCGCCGGCCCGGGGCGCTGGCTCGCAACCGCTGGCGACAGCGTGTTCGACGTCCGCGCCAGTCAAAGTGGCCCCCAAGCGACCCGCCTGACCGGGCTCTCCGGGATGACCCTCGGCGCGATCGTTGCCGACGGTGACGGGGGCGCCTTCGGCGTCCAACTCGCCCCGCAACGCGCTATTTTCCTTGATCTTCGGACCCTCGAAACCCGCCTCTCGGCGACCTATGCCGACCGGGCGGTCACCGGGCTCGGCGTCGTCGGCGAGCACGGCTTCTGCATCGGCCTCGATCTCGGCGACGCGAACCGCTTCAACAGCGCCGGGCAGACCTGCCGCACGGAGCCGCACCCGGGGAGGCCCCGAAACCGCTGGGTCCTGAGCGTCGGCCGATGACGACGACCACGCCCCGCCCGCCGGTCGCACTCCGGATCGTCGCGATCAACGACGTCTACACCCTTGAGCATTTTCCATCCCTTGCGACGCTCCTCGCGCGCCTCCGCAGCGATCCGGCGGTGCCGGTGCTGGCGACGCTCGCCGGCGATTTCCTGGCGCCGAGCCTCCTGTCGAGCCTCGACGCCGGCCGCGGCATGATCGATTGCCTGAACGCCCTCGGCTTCACCCACGTCTGCTTCGGGAACCACGAGGACGACGTCCCCCTCGCCGACATCCGGGCGCGCGCCGCCGCGTTCTGCGGAACCTGGCTCGCCACGAATACGCCGGAGTTTGCCGATGCCAACGGCCGGAAATTGCCGACGAAAGACCGGATCACCGTCGTCGATCCGAGCACCGGCGGGCCGCGCACCGTCGACCTCATCGGCGTCGTGATCGACGACCCGAGCGCCTACCGGCAGGCCCCCTTTGGCGGGGTACCGGTCGCGCCGCCGAACGCAACCGTTCTTGCCGCCCTCGCCGCCTGCGACGCCGACATGCTCCTCCCGCTCACCCACCAAGCGGTCGCCCAAGATCGCGCGTTGCTTGCTCAATTGGCGACAGACCCCCAGGGGTTTCGGGTGCCTCTCGTGCTCGGCGGGCACGACCACACCGTCTTCGACGAGGCGGTTGAAAACCGCGCGCCATCTGCAACAGCCTCGATCTCGACGCGCCTCCTGAAAGCGGGGGCCGACGCCATTTACGCGTGGGTGGTCGACGTCGGTTTTGCCGGCGAGATCCCGGTCATCGTCGCGCACACGCTCACCAGGTGCTCGGATTTCCCGGAAAATCCGCAGATGCGCGCTCGCGTCGACCACCACATGCTGGCGATCAAGCGCCTGGAGGAGGCGACGCTCTTCTTCCTCGCCCCCGGGGAGACGCTCTCGTCGGTCGGCACGCGCAGCCAGCAAACCTCCCTCGGGACCTTCCTCTGCAGCAAGCTCCGCGACGCCACCGGTGCCGACGCCTGCATCTTCAACGGCGGCGGCATCCGCGCGTCGAAGGTGTACGGTCCACGTTCCGAGGGGCAATTCACCTACGGCGATCTCGCCGGCGAGCTCCCTTTCGACAATGAATTGACCGTCGTCGCGATGCCAGGGGCCGTGTTGGCGGCGGCGATCACGTTTTCCCGGTCCTTCGCCCCCGAGGAGCGCGGCTGCTTCCTCCACACCGACGATCGGCTCACCCTCGAAGCGATCGACCCGGCGCGCACCTACCGGGTCGCCCTCGTACGGAACCTGCTCTTCGGGATGGACCACATCACGCCGCTGGTCGACTGGGCCCGGGGGGTCGGTGCGGAAGCGGCCCCGGCTCTTCCCCCTGCTGGCGCAGGGCGCGAAGTGAAAGTCGTGTTGATCCAGGCGTTTGGCGAGGAACTCTGGCGCCAACTCTGTGCGCCGCCAGGGAGCTTTGACGGCATCGACACCGACCACGACGGCGTCATCACGGAGACCGAGCTCCACGCGGCGCTCGTCGCAAAGACGGGAATTTCCTCGGAAATGACGACGACGCTTGTGAAGAGCGCCCTCGACACGAACCGCGACGGCGTCATCGACCGGAGTGAAGCGGCCCGCGTCGCCCCCGCTTCGCGGACGGAACCGTGACACCGTACCGGGAAGGGAAACTCCTCGCGCCGACGACGTTGAGGCTGGGGCTCAGCCATCCAAGGCTGCGAATCGGCTTGGCTTTGTGCGTCGCCACCATGCGCTTCGCGCTCGCCATCGCGCTCCTGCCGTTCCTCGTGATGTTGACGCTCATGTACGCGAAGGACGGGCGCATGGTCAGCAACCTCGGCACGATCGCCGGGCGCTTCCGCGTCTTCCCGAAGCTCCTTTGGGCGACCTTCTCCCTCGATCCCCTCGGCGAAACGCTCACCGTCACCGTGAAGCGCCCCTTCCGGCGCGCCGAGGACTGGACGCTCCCAAAGGGCCAGATCCGTAGAATTTTTGTCGAGCCCCTCGAAGTCGACCAGGCGACGCCCGACCACGCGCTCCTCCTCGATTGCCGGACTTACGACCTGACCGTCGGCCTCCGCCGCAACGAAGCCGAGCTCGACGCCGAGCGGGCGGCGCTCATCGACTACCTGAAGGGGGCCGGTTTTTTCGCCGAGGACAGCTAGCGACCATGCGGCGTAAACTGGACCGATGCGCTACGCCCGACCGCTCGTCTTTGCCGCATTTGCCTCGCTTTCCGCCGTCGGAGCCCTCCATTGCGGCGGCGGGGCGCAAACCTCCATCGCCGACGGTGCCGACGGGGGCGACGCCTCCCCGACCGACGCCTCCACGCCCCCGACCGATGCGCCGACGGGGCCTACCGACAGCGGCCCGGCCGACGTGCTTCAGTTCGGGTACTTCGGCAACGCCGACTCGCAAATCGAAGTCGATCTACGCGGCTGGCAGAACCTTCTGGATGAGCTTCACGGACGCGGAAACGTCGTTCTCATGAACTATCTCTCCCAGGAAGATCTGGACAATCTTCGCAAGTCTGGGATTCAAGTCGGGGCCAACGTCAACGCGGACGACCTCCTCGTTGCAAAAATGCGAGCGGCGAAAGACCGCGGGTTTGGCAGCGTCCTCGTGCTTGCGTCGGTCTTCTTTGAGAGCGGAAAGCTCGCGCAGCTCCGCCCCGACTACAAAGCCCGCTGGGCGCACCTCAAAGACGTGCTGACGCGGAACAATCTCTTGGACGACGTCGTCGCCGAGTACACGCTCGATGAGCCCTACCACAATGCGAAGGCGCAAGGGGTCAGCGCCGCGACGATGAAGGGGCACCTGGAGACGATCAATGCGTTTCTCGCGACGGAACTCCCGCGGGCAAAACGCCTCCTCGTCGAGGCGTATTCGTCGGTCGGGACCGACTAC
>JAAFHJ010000534.1 GCA_013298325.1 Myxococcales bacterium
AATCGCGAACGCTTCGCGCGCCTCGGCGATTTGAACCTGGATCGCCTCAAGAATTCCGACGATCCGGTGAACTTCGCCGTGGCGGCGTTGGAGCACACGGGTCGCGTCGAGAATGTCCTTCCCGGAGAGCGGGTCGGTCACGCGGACGATATCGTGAAAGAGCTTACGGTCGGCTCCGGCGGGCGGGGTGTGGACGACGCCAAGGAGCCGAACATCTGGCAGTTTTGCGACGGCGCGCACGAAGCGCATCGTGGTTTCGAGCGGGAACGGGGCGACGAAAACGACGTTACGCGGCATCGGCTGAGCATCGACGGAAGGGAACGGCGCGTCAATCCGAGACGTTCAATGCAGGTATCCTGCACGATTTTGCGCGCTAGGCGTTCGCGGCGACGCTTTGCCCCGCTACGGCCAGCGCGGCGGGGGTCCCTTCGTCCCCCGCTTCGCTCCAACGGATCTTCCCGTTGGAACGATCGACGGCCACGATAGAACCTCGATCTTCCACGAAAATACTCTCGGCTGTCACCAACATTGTTGCCGGGAGAAAGCCGTCTCGGAGCGGCCGCTCGGCGAAGGAGACGCGCCACCGTTCGACACCGGTCTCCGCGTCCAAGCAAGCGAGCGCACATGCGCGGTCCGAGTCGGCGCTCCAGAGGCTCGCGAGGCCAATCGCCCCAAAAACAAGGACGTCGTCGCCGTCGGCGACGCATCGCATTTTCCCGCGCGAAACTTGGTTGTTGCGGTCGGCGAGCGTGAACCGCCAGCGTACCGCCCCGGAGATTTCGTCGCGGGCGACGACCGTCCCGTCGCGGGCGACGTAGAGATTGCGCGGTTCATTCCGTGTAGATTCCCGGTACATTCGCGGCGAATACCACGGAAACGGGCTACGACGCGCTGCGTTTCCGGGTACAGTCTCGCGCCCATGGCCACCCCGCGTGTCGTGTTCCTCGCCCCGTCGTACCCCCCCGAGATGATCCAGTACACCCGGGGGCTCGCCGAAGTCGGCGCCCAGGTCTTCGGCGTCGGAGACACGCCCCGGGAAGGGCTCCCCAAGGAGGTGCGCCGTTACCTCTACGATTACCTGCAGGTTCCCCGTATTCTGGACGAAGAAGACGTGATGAACCGGGTCACCCAGTGGCTCCGCGGTCGCGAGATCGATCACGTGCTCTCCAACTGGGAGCCGCTCGTCATTCTCGCTGCACGCCTCCGCGAGCGCTGGGGCATTCCAGGAATGAGTGCCGACGTGGTTCGTGGTTTCCGCGACAAGGAAATCATGAAAGAGCGCGTCCGCGCCGCCGGCCTTCGTGTCCCGCGTTCGCGCCGCGTCGTGACCGAACGCGAGACGCGTGCGGCCGCGGAAGAAATCGGCTTTCCGCTCATTTTGAAGCCGATCGCCGGCGCCGGCAGTGCCGACACCTACCGGGTGACTTCAAACGCCGAACTTGACGCCGCGATCGCAGCGATGCGCCACGTAACGGAGGCGAGTTGCGAGGAATACGTCGAAGGGGAAGAGTTCACCTACGACACCATTTCTATTGGCGGAGTCCCGGCCTACGAGAACGTCGCCTCGTACCTTCCGAAGCCGATTGAGATGCGATCCATCGAGTGGATCAGCCCGGTGATCATTACCGTCAAGGACATGTACCAGCCGAAGCTCGCCCCCGGCGTCGAGCTCGGCCGGAAGGTGCTCAAGGCGCTCGGCATGGGGGACGGCTTCACCCACATGGAGTGGTTCCTCACTCCGAAGGGGGAGGCGGTCTTCGGCGAAATCGGCGGGCGCCCCGGCGGGGCCCATCTCGTCGATCAAATGAACTACACCTCGGATATCGACCTCTTCCGCGAATGGGCGCGCGTGGCCGTTCATCGCTCCTTTGAGGCGAAGGCGCCCCGAAAATACAATGTCGGAATCATCTTCAAGCGCGCCCTCGGCCGTGGGAAGATCACCCGCATCGACGGGCTCGGCGATTGGCTTCGCGAAGCGGGCCCGTGGGCCGTCGAGGAGAAGCTGCTCCGCCCGGGAACCCAGCGCCGCAACTGGAAGAACACGCTCCTTTCCGACGGCCACGTGGTCGTCCGCCACCCCGATTGGGAAGAGGCCCACCGGCTCTCGTTCGCGGCCGCCACGGGGATCCGCATGTACGCGGAGTGATTCCCGAGTTTTCTGATCACGACCGCGCGGTCGCAGCCACAGTGGTTGCGGCCGTTGCCGTTTCCATCGCGCTGCTGCAATGGGCGCTCGCCGCCCTACGGACGGCGTGGCGTCGACGTATGTATGCTGCACGTATGCAACATGCAGCAGAAGGGGAGCGTCGCGCACGGCAGCTCCTCGAAGGGGCGGGCTACGCGATTTGCGGGGCTCAGGTCGCCGGAAGTTGGACCGTCTACAGCGATGGCGCGCCGCTGGTTGTGCCGCTTCGGGTCGACTATCTCGTGGCTCGGGAAGATCAGCTCTTCGTGGCCGAGGTAAAGACGGGGAAGTGGGCCCCGCGCCTTGACACCGCGGCGACCCGGCGACAGCTCCTCGAGTATCGATGTGCGTTCGCCGTCGACGGCGTTCTCTTGGTCGATCCTCAGGTAGAGACCATCCAAAAAATCACCTTTGATTTGCCGGTCTCGCGAGCGCCCGAACGCCGGGCAAACCGTTCGATCTGGTTTGTTTGTATCCTGCTCGCCGCGGTCGCTGCCGGGCTCGCGTGGGGCGTACCACGCGATTTTTGGCGATGACGCACTGCTCGCGTACCGCCGCGGCGGGGAGGCGAGTATGCACGCGGGCGCCTCGTTCACGAATGCTCAGGAGAGAAACAGACATGTCCCTCTATCAGGCCTCGATTCCCCAGTTCACGAAGATGCTCGGCTGCCTTGAAGGGTACCTCACCCTCGCCGGCGAGAACGCCAAGGCGCGGAATTTCGACGAGAATGTGCTCGTCAATGCCCGACTCGCCCCCGACCAGTACGCCTTTGCTCGCCAGGTCCAGGCGACCTGCGACGCCGCCAAGTTCGCCGCGGCGCGCCTTTCCGGCAAAGAGCCGCCGGCCCACCCGGACACGGAGACGACGATGGACGAGCTCCGCGCCCGCGTCGCGAAGGCGAAGGCCTTTGTGGAGAGCGTCAAGGAGGAGGACTTCGCCGGCGCTTCTGAGCGTATTGTTCCTTTGAGCTTTATGCCGGGGAAGGGAATGGCAGGGGCCGATTATCTCTTTGAGATGGCGCTGCCGAACTTCTACTTTCACCTTACGACCGCCTATGCGATCCTCCGCCACAACGGCGTCCCTCTCGGCAAAATGAACTTCATCGGCTCGATTACGTTGAAGGATCTCTGAGAGCACCATGACGGTCCGCATCGGTCTCGTGAGCGATATCCATGGCGATGTCCACGCGCTGATCGATGCGATCCGTCACGCGGAAACGCTCGGCTGCACGCGGTTTCTGTGCGCCGGAGACCTCGTCGACGGTGGGTACTTTGCCGATGAAACGATCGCGCTTCTTCGCGAGCGGAACATCCCGACGGTCCGCGGAAATCACGACCGCTGGGCGGTAAGCGGCAGCCCGCGCTTCGGTTTCGACCCGGACATCTCCGACGGCTCGCGCGAATGGCTCGCCGGCCTCCCAGCGCATTTGCACCTCGCGGTCGGGGCGACCCGTCTCGCTGTCCATCACGGGTCTCCGCGCGGCGACATGGCCGGCATCGTCCCCGCCGACGTTGAGCGTTGGGAACTC
>JAAFHJ010000535.1 GCA_013298325.1 Myxococcales bacterium
GGTTGTGTGGCAGATGCCGTCGGGACCGAACTCTATCTTCGCGAAGATCCTCGAAAAACGCGCCTTGACCTTCCCGCGTTTGCGGCGCTTGCGGCGAAGTCTCCGGCGCTCCCGGTGCTGCTTACACGCGGGCGCTCGGTCCTCTACGCGGGGCCCCTCGGACCGCTGGTCGAGCGCGATTCGACGGGCCGCGACCTCCTCCACGTGCCTTTTGGCACCGATTTTTCCGCCTACGCACGGGCCAAGCGCCAGGAGGAGCTCCTCGCGCTCCCACCGCTCCCGCCGCTGAGTGTGGCAGCGAGTCGCCCCGCGCCGGCGCGCTGGGGGCTCGCCGTCGCCTGTTTGCTCGTCCCCGCGCTGCTTTCCCTCGCGTTTTTGACGCTCGTTCGTCGCCTCGATCGCGCCCACCCGGAGCCGCGCTGGCTCGTCGCGGCGACCTTCGTCCTTGGTGCGTTGGGCGTCCCCCTCGCCGGCGGCCTCGAAGCGGCGCTCGCCCACGCATCCCCCTGGCTCGACCCGCGGCTCGCCGCGCTCGGCGGCGAAGAAGGGGCGTGGTTTTACGCATTTGCAGTCTATTCGCTCGTCGCCGGCCTCGTCGAGGAGTCGGTCAAGGCGCTCGCCGTCTTCGCGCTCGCAGGGCGCCGGAAGGAGTTCGACGAGCCGATCGACGGCATGGTCTACGCAGCGGCGGCGGCCCTCGGTTTTGCCTTCTTGGAGAACGCAAAATACTTTGCAGATTCGAGACTTTCACCGCTTCTGGTGATCGGACGCACGCTCCTATCTGCCCCGGCCCACCTCTTCTTTTCGGCGCTATGGGGGGCGGCGGCCGGTCGACGGCTCGTCCTGCGAGCCGGTAAAACCCCGATGTTGCTTTGGTTCCTTGCGGCGGTCCTTGCCCATGGCGCGTTTGACGCGTTTCTGCCCTTCGATCGTCTGGCCCCGCTTGCCCTTGTCGAAGCGGCGCTATTGACCGTCGGCTTCCTCCTCCTCGCGCGGCGCGCATTGCGCTATGCTCCTGTAGTTCCTGGTGTTTCCGTCGATGTCGCCGACGAGCGCGACTTCTCCACGGGCCGCCCGAGCGGCTTCTCGCTGGCGGTCGCCGGCACCCTTCTCGCGACGCTGGCGCTCCTCAGCTACGTCGGTTGGTTTCGCACGACGCACGCGGTGGAAACACCCGGATTTTATGCCGTTTCCGTGCCGCTTGCCGCGTTGGTGGCGCTTGGCGCTCGCGCGAGCATCGGCCTCTTGCCGCTCGCGGCGGTGGTACGCGGCGGCGCGCGGCCGAGCGTGACCTACGCGGGGACGTCTCGCTCGGTGGCATCGATTTCGGAGGCCGAATTCGCCGACGAAACGCTCCTTCTCCGCTCCTCGGAGGGGGACCTCACCCTCGGCCCCATCTCCGAAGCGGTCGCGACCGAGCTGACGGCGACCCTCGGTGCACCGATGCTTCCCCTCGGCGCAAAAATCGCGTAGCGCACGGTCGGTGAGCCTCCACGCCCCACGGACGCCGCCGGAATTGCCCGGAATTGCCCACCGCAGGCTCCCGGCGACCGGCCGCGAGACGGCGGTGATCGTGGAGGTCCCCCACGCGAGCGTCTACGTGCCGCCGGAATGCCTCGCCCTGATGGAGGCGAAAGCATCGGCCGTAGGACGGGACGCCGACCTCTTCGTCGACGAGCTCTACGCGGAGGCCCCTGCCCTCGGCGCGACGCTCCTCATCGCCGGATTTTCTAGGTATGTCGTAGACTTAAATCGAGGGCCGACCGACGTCGACGAGCACACCGTCCTCGGCACCGGCTTCGCGGTGAAGGCGCCGCGCGGAGTCGTCTGGCGGCTCTCCGGGGACAACCAGAAGATCCTCACGCGGGCGCTCACCCACGCCGAGTTCGAAGAGCGGCTCCGGCGCTACTACCTGCCGTACCACCAGGCGCTTGACGCGGAAATTGCTCGTAAGATTGAAATCTTCGGCCACGCCATCGTCCTTTCGGGCCACAGCATGCCGAGCGTCGGCGGGGGACCGGCGCCGCGACCACTGCGCGCGGAGGTCGTCCCCGGCACCCAGGGGCGTACGACGGCGAGCGCGGCGGTCATCGATGGCGTCGATGGCGAGGCGCGGCGTCACGGCTTCGTCGTGATCCACGACGATCCCTATCGTGGCGGATTTGTAACGAAACATCACGGGCGCCCCCGCGACGGCGTCCACGCGATCCAGGTCGAACTCTCGCGGCGCCTTTACATGGACGAGGCGACGCTCCGGCCGCTGGAACCTGGTTTTTCCCGCGTGAAAGCGCTGTGCAGCGACTTCGTTCGGACCCTCGGTCGCGTAACGCCTTGAGAGCACTCTCGAAATCTCGAAGGGCCCTCGACGTTTTGATCGTGACGCCCCCAAGGAATTTGCTTGACGGCTACACGGATCGTCAGTAGTTGCGCCCTCCTCCGTTGAACGTACGCCGCTTCCCAGCCGGACGTTCGGCCCCACCGACTTCGGCGCGCTTGGCAGTCCCTGCCCAGTCCGCCCACTTCCGAGGTTCCCGTCATGGCCAAGAGCGACATCACCGGCAAGCGCAAGATGAGTGCGCAGAACGTCTCGCACTCCAACATCAAGACCAAGCGCTGGCAGAACGTGAACGTTCAGACGCGCCGCATCTTCGTGCCGGAGTTCAACCGCTTCGTCACGCTCGACGTGACGACCCGCGACATCCGCACGATCGACAAGATCGGCATCGTCGCCTACGCGAAGCGCTTCAACTTCAAGCTCTGACGCGTCCGTCCGACGGCGCGGCGTTCCAAAGAGACGCGCTGCCGAAAGGCAAGAATGACCGGGGTCCTCTTCGCGAGGCACCCCGGTTTTCGTTTGTCCTTTTGGGAGCTTTGGCACTGAGACGTAGCCAATAGGACCGTCCGCGATGCGGGAGATTGCCCAGAATTCCGTGCAGAACCTGCGATGTTGCGGTGCAGAATTATGTGCCCCGCGACGCGATTTGGGACGCATTTGAGCTACGAAATAGCGGACGCTCCGCTATACTCGAGCTTACCGCGCCGGCCATTTTCCGCGGCGGCGGCCCCTTTCGAGAGGTTTTCGTGACGCAACCTCCCCTCACGCTCCATCGCTTCACTCTGGGATATCGTCAAACGACGATCATCCATAGCCTCAACGCGGACGTCGTGACCGGGAAGCCGACCGTCGTCTTTGGGGGGCGCGGCGCCGGAAAGACGACGCTATTGCGCACACTTGCCGGGCTCACCTTCCAGAGCGACATCGTCTGGTCGGGGTCGGCGATGCTGGCGGGGCGTCCGCTCTCCCCAGATCACCACCTGACGCTCGTCGCGCCGCTCGCCACCGACTGGCTCGGAACGCTCGGCGATGCGCTTTCCCGAGACGGCGTCGACGCCCGCGCGGCGCGCCTCGGGCTCCTTCGCGCGCTCGGCCTGTTTCGCCTCGCCCATGGGCTCGATCGGCCGTTGATCTCGCTGTCGACCCTCGACGCGCGCCTCGCCCTTCTCGCGCGCTTTGCATCGCCGGCCATGCCCGGAGGTCCCGTCGTGCTCGCCCTCGACGAGCCGACCGTCGGTCTCCCTCCTGCCGAAATCGAGGAATTTTGTGGGGTTTTGCGCGCACTTGCGGCGACGACGACGCTGCTCGTGGCGACCGCCTGCGAAGTGACCGCCGGCCGTTTGGGACCGCCGATCTCTTTGCGCCGGACCGCCAGCG
>JAAFHJ010000536.1 GCA_013298325.1 Myxococcales bacterium
GGTCGTCCCCGGCGCCGGCGGCAACCGCGGCTACGTCGCGTTCGGCAAAGAGCACGCGAAGAACAGCCCCATCGGCGACTTGAAGGAGTTCTTCCACGTCGGACGCGAGATCCCTTCACTCGGCGCCTCCGCGAAGAACGCATGGCCCGTGCATCCTGCATCTTTCCGTGCACGGACGACGACCCTCTACGCGGCCCTCGAGGGGGTCGCCGGGAAGCTCCTTGAAGCGCTCGCCGAGCATTTTTCCCTGCCGGCCGACACGTTCTCGAAAATGATCGTCGGTGGGAACTCGATCCTCCGGCTCATCCACTACCCGAAGCTCGCCGACCGCTTTGTGCCAGGCGCGGTGCGCGCCGCTGAGCATGAGGACATCAACCTCATCACGCTTCTCTGCGAGGCGACGACCTCCGGTCTGGAAATTCTCACGCGGGACGGAACCTGGCTCGCCGTTGAGGCGCCGCCCGGCCACATCGTCGTCGATTCCGGCGACATGCTCGCGCGGATCACCGGTGGAGTCGTCCCGTCGACGACCCATCGCGTCGTCAATCCGCCGAGCCCGGAAGCCGATACTGTCCGGTATTCGCTGCCATTTTTCGTGCATCCGTTCCCGGAGTGCGTCCTCGAACCGCTCGACCTCCCCGGGGCCGGCCCCAAGGCGCCAACGGTCACCGCCCAGGGCTTCCTCGAAGAGCGCCTTCGCGCCATCGGGCTCCTCGGTTAGCGCTTCGTCGCTTCGCCGCGCACGAGGTCTTTGACCGCTTCGCCGATGCCATCGAGGGTGAGGCGATACATGGGGAAGATCCGGCCGATCGCCTCGGCCGTCCCCCCTTTCCAATAGGGCTCCGGGTCGGGATTTAGCCAGGCGGACCGCTCGAAATGCTTGGAGATTTTCTCAAGCCACTCGACGCCACGGAGGCTCTCGTCCCGCTCGCGCGCGTCCGCGTAGAAGCCATAATCGCCTCGGCCGAGGAGCTCGGCGGGGTGCATCGCCGCATCGCCAACAAGGACGACCTTCCAACGCGGCGAGCAGGCATCCAGGACCTCCTGGACGCGAACCGGCTTCTGGAAAGGGTCGAGGATGGGCCCCTCTTTCGGCGGCTCCGCTTCGAACAGATGCCCATAAATACAGTTGTGAAAGTAGTAGGACTTCAAACTCCGAATATTGGATGCCTTCTTCGCTGCCGAGAAGAGCAGCGATACCGCGTGCGCGAAGGGATCCATGCTCCCACCGACGTCCATCAATAGAAGTACGCGGGTATTGCTCTTTCGCGGGGCTCGGAGCGCAATCTCCAACTCACCACCGTTTTTCGCCGTCTTCGCGATCGTCTCTTCGATATCCAGTTCGTCGATGGCCCCCTCGCGGGCGATGCTCCGCAGACGGCGAAGCGCCGCCTCGACGGACCGGACGTCCAGGACGAGATCGGCGCGGTAACCGGCGTATTTTCGCGGATCTACAACGCCCATCGCCGAACGGTTGCCCCCATTCGGGCCGACGCGCAGCCCCGTGGGATGCTCGCCCCCCGCGCCAAACGGACTCGAACCGCCGGTACCGATCCAGCGATTTCCGCCGTCGTGGCGCTCCTTCTGTTCCGCCATGCGTTCTTCGAAGAGGCGCCGAAGCTCTTTTTCGTCCAGCGCCTGGAGCATTGCGCGCTCCTCGTCGGAGAGATCCCGCTTTTTCTTGGTCTCGTCGAGCCATTGAAGAAGCTCAGAAAGTGCTTTGGTCCCTTCTGCGTCTGCACCTTTGAAGCAGGCAAGGAAAGCCTGGTCGAAGGCGTACAGGTCGGCTTCCCGATGAATCAGGAGCGCCCGGGCGAGGTGGTAGAAGCCGTCGAGGGAGTTCCGGTGAAGGCCCTTCTTGACGGCGGCCGCGAGGGTGACCGCCTCCGTGCTGCCGACCTTCACGCCGCGCTTCCGGAGCTCAAAGACAAAAGGGACGAAAAGTGCGCTCATTTTGAAGGCTTGTCGTCGCTGCTCCCGATGCCACATCGGGCATCGCCGACCGTCTCGGCGATCAGGTCCCAGGTGCCGGTGGCGACCGAGCTCGGCATCACGGGGGCGCCGTGGAAGTCCCCGTGTTCGTCGGTGACGAGTTCGCCGAGGAGCACGCGCCGATTTTTTGCAGCACTTGTGCGGGCTTCGCCGTGGGTGAGGACGAGCCGAACGGAGAGGTGCGCACAGGGGATCGTCGTCCCCGCCTCGGTGACGCGCCCCTCCACGGTGACGCCTTCGCCGCGTGTTGCGAGCGGTTCGGCGAGCTTGAACGCGAACGCGCTTTGCGGCCGTCGGTCGTTTTCGCGGGGCGTCGGCACGGGAACGCCATCCCCAGCTTCCGTCGGGCCACCGCCGCCCCCGGAGCCGTGCAGGTCGGCGCCACGGGTCGCCCCTTCCGGCCACGCGAAGGGGTCGTCCGGGGGTGTGTGCTCGGGGACGTTTTTGTCAGCATCTTTGCGGGAGAGCGCGCGCCCAGCCCCACCGAGATCGACCCGTCGAAAGCGCACGCCGTCGTGGACTTCGACCCAAGCGTGGGCCTCGTTGAGCACGAGGCGCGTCGGAATTCCGAGGGCGCGCGCCGTCACAAAGAAGGCAAAGGCGCGGTGGCGACAGACCCCCTTTTTTCCGAGCGCGAGGTCTCGGTAGACGTCGCGGGTGGCGTGGAGCGGAACATCGCTCTCTTCGAAGCTTCGAAAATAGGAAACAAGCGCAGATAGTTGCGTGCGAAACGATTGCGTACGGTCGACGCCGAGCGTCCGAAGGACTTCGTCGGCCGCGTAGGCGACATTCGGCGGTAGGCGGACCGCTTGCGCGGGCGATCGCTGCTCCGGGAAGACACCGCCCAGCGCGTCGCGATCGACGGCCGTCTGGTAGACAAGGCGGACGCGGCCCGACACCGGACTGGTGACGTACCAGTTGTCGGCGCTGTCCTTTTGGACCGAGACGGGGACCGCGCTGGCGCCGCTCGTCGCGCGGATCGCCAGGAGGCGCGCACCGGCCCCCGGAGTCGGAATCCGGACGGCGCGGACGCCGGCCAAATCAAGAACAAGATCGGCATAAAAGCTGTCTTCGTGGGGGCGGACGGTGCCCCCGTCGACGGCGACGATCTCGGGGCGCTGCTCACGGACGCGAAGCGTGTAGCTTGCATCGATGTCGTCGAAAGCGGAGAGGCGTTTGAACGGCTCAATCCGCGGCGTGAACGGGTCGTCGTAGGGGAGGACGTCGGGCCGGCGCGTGTCGCGATCCGGCTCAAACGTCGCGCTTGGGGCGGTATCGACGCGAACCGACCCGCGGGCGTAGGGCAGCTCATTGGCGGCGGGCGGGCGCGTCGGATCGGCGGGCCGTGTCGGGCCGTCGGGGGTGTCGATGCGGGTCGGCAACGCCCCTTCGGCGAGCCACGAGTCGAGGTCGCTCTCGTTTGCATCATCCGGAATTTGCTCATGAAGAAGGCTGTCTGCCCCCTGGGCGACCGCCTGCGGCGCAGCGAGCGCCCCTGCGAGGAGGAGCGGCAAGAACCGAACGAGCGACCGCGATCTCATCCCCATGGCCGCCTCACGGTAGCACGTTGTACCGGTTCCCCTGCCAGCCGGCGGGGGGCGCTTTCGAGGCTCCGCTTCGCGCGTCCGCCGGGGCACTCGCCGTTGCGACGGCGCGCGCCTCCGTTCCGCCGCTCGGCGCCAGCACACAGCCCGTCGTCGACAACGTCATGAG
>JAAFHJ010000538.1 GCA_013298325.1 Myxococcales bacterium
GCCCACCCCTCGTTCATGATCTTCGTCTGCATCTGCGGCAGGAAGTAGAGTGCTTCCTCGCGGATGACCTCCAAGCAATCTCGCTCCCAACGCTCAAGGGGCGCATGCTCAAGAAGGAAACCGAGAACGTCCCGCTCCCGTTCACGGGGGAACTTCTTGCTCTTTTCGCGCTCCGCAACGATCTTTCGCCGCTGCTCATCGAGATATTCCTGGGGATTGATGAACGACTCCATGTAGTCCTTCGACTTCAGTCGCGGGACATCCATGGTTTCGGGGTTTTCCTCATCCTCCGCAGCAACCTCTTTGGGACCTTTTCCACGAAAAGCGGCGTGCGGGTCGACGAGGTTCTCAAGGGATAAGCAGTGATCGATAAATTCCTCGACCTTCGTCGTGCCCCACCGCGACGCATGCCGTCGAATGCGGGTCCCGTGATTGGCCATCTTGTCGATCCAACGACGGTTGGGATCGTAGCTAGCGGGCCGTTGCGCGGGATCGACGGTCTTGCCCCCTTGGTCGAGGTCGGTCGTGCGGAAACAAAAGTTATTCTTGAAGAAGTCTACGTGCCCATAGACATGGGCCATCACCATCCGTTGGTCGGTGAGGGAATTCCCCTCAAGGAGATAGGCGACGGAAGGATTGTTGTTGATGACCATCTCGTAGATCTTCGAGAGGCCGTACTCGTAACTCTTCGCCAAATGTTCGTATTCCATTCCAAAACGCCAGTGTGGATAGCGGTTTGGAAAGCCGCCGTAGGCGGCGATTTCGTTCATTTGGTCGTAGGAGAGCATTTCGAAAACGGTAGGGAAGAAGTCTAGCCCGTACTCCTCCGCGACTTTGCGAATGCGATCCTGCTCAGTCCGAAGGTAGGACGGAAGCTGCGTCTTAAGCGCGAACTCGTTCATGTCACTTCCCCTTCCCGAGAAAGTCTTTGATCGATTGCATGATCGCGTCGCGATCACGAATCTCGGAGAGAACCACCCGGTCATCCGCCTTGAATTGTTCTCGAAGATCCTTGATAAACTGCCCGGAGCCGTAGGGACTATCCACTTGACCATACGCGAACATGTTCACGTGCGGAAGGATGCGCTTCTTCAAGATATCGACACTCTGAAGGGTGTCGTCCATGCTCCAGTTATCGCCATCACTAAAGTGGAACGGGTAGATGTTCCATTCCGAGGGTGGGTAGTTCGCTTCGATCATGTCGGCGCAAACCTTGTAGGCGCTCGAGATCATCGTGCCGCCGCTTTCGCGGGTGTGAAAGAAGGTATGTTCGTCGACTTCCTTCGCATTGGCGTCGTGGATGATATAGCGACTCTCGATCCCCTTGTATTGGCGCTTCAACCAGGTATCGAGCCAGAAGGATTCGATGCGAACGATCTCCTTTTGCTCGTCCCCCATCGAGCCGGAAACGTCCATCATATAGATGATGACCGCATTGGCTACCGGCTCCGGCTCCGTCTTCCAGGAGCGGAATCGGCGGTCGTCGGGAACGGGGACAACCACCGGGCGCGAAGGATCGTAAGATCCTACAGAGATTTGCCGTTTGAGAGCCTCGCGATAGGTTCGCCGAAAGTGGCGAAGGGACTCGGGACCGACGCGGCGGATCCCCGTGTAACGGTCCTTTGCACTAATGATCTTTGACTTGCCCTTGTCCTCGATATCCGGAAGAGCGAGCTCTTCGCTCAAGATATCGGCAAGTTCGTCAAGTGTGAGATCGACATCCAGGGAGTGCTCGCCGCCCCCTTCGCCCGCCTTCTTGCCCTGTCCTGGCTGATCGCCCGGGTCGCCCCCCACAGGATCGCCCGGCTTTCCGTCCCCCTGCCCCACTCCGCCCTGCTGCTTTTCGCCATAGCGAAAGCGGGGAATGTCGATCTGGGGCAACGGGATCGTGACGATATCTTTGCCCTTCCGCCCGATCAATTCACCGTTTGAGACGTACTTCTTAAGGTTCTCCCGGACCTTCCCCTTGACGATATGTCGAAACCGCGAATGGTCCTGGTCGATTTTTAGGGACATAGAGGGTTCTCCGAAAAGAATAACAGAAGTGCGACAAAGCGAGAGCTATCGGCACGTGAACGACGCACAAAACGAAAGAAAGCGGTGCCCTCTGCAGAGGGCACCGCTTTCGGAAGGGCCAGCGCGTTCAGGCCGTCTTCTCGTCGAGCGCAACGCGCGCGATCCAGAGGCACGCGACGGTCCCCGCGCTCGCAAGGGCCGTCAGCATCGTCGTCCCCAGGAAAAATGCCTGCTCACGGAAGAGCACCATACTGACGAGATAGGCGGCCTGGCCGAGGGCGAGCCCACCGATGATCGGGCGGAAGCTCTTTGCTTGGAAACCGAGCAGGAAGGCGGCGAGCGTCGGGAGCGGGAGGGCCAAGAGAGCGAACTTGTGAAAGGAAACGTCGCTCACGAGGTCCATGTCGCCGAGCGGCCGTCCGAACAAATCGACGATGCGCGCCGCCGGCCCGGCAATTCCCGGGAGGCCGAGCGTGTGAACGAACGGCACCAAACCGGTCGCGCCGAAGAGCGCCGCGCCGATCCACGGCCCCGCCTTTGCGAAGGTTCCGCGCTTCTGGTGAATCCAACGGGCGAGGCCGATCCCAAGGAACGCGAGCGCCAGCGCCCGAACCACGTCGTGGAGCATCGCCGTTCGCCCGACGGCCGCGCCCGCATCGAGAATCCCGGCGCCAAAGAGCTTTGGGTCGTCCTTGGGACGTGCCGTGTCGTAGAGGCGCGCCTTTACGGCGTCCGGTGCGGTAATCCCCTGGGAAACGAGAAGGGCCGCCGCGCCAGCAACGTGTGGGGACGCCATGCTCGTCCCGTTAAAGGAGCCAAAAACCTCACATTTTTCCTGGCCCCCATTGCAAATCGTCTGCTGGAGCACGGCGACGCCGGGCGCCGCGATGCCGACCTCGGGCCCCCGCGAGGAGAACCACGCGAGGCCATCGTTTCTGTCGGACGCGCTTACTGCGATGACTCCCGGGAAGCCGGCCGGATACCCGACCGACCTCCCACTGTTTCCGGCAGCGGCAACGACGAGTACGCCTTTCTTCTGCGCGTACTTCACAGCATTTCCGACGACCGACGAAGGGAACGGCCCTCCGAGCGACAAATTGATGACCTGCGCGCCGTGGTCGGCGGCCCAGCGAATGCCGTCGGCGACTTGTGCGTTTGATCCGGAGCCGTTCTTCGCGAGCACCTTCACCGGCATGAGCGCTGCGCCGAAGGCGAGCCCGGCGGTACCAACGCCATTGTTCGTCGTTTGCGCAATTGTTCCAGCTACATGGCTCCCGTGACCATGGTCGTCCCAAGGCTTGTCGTCGTCGGTGACGAAGTTCCATCCGGCCACGCAGGGCGTTCCGTGGAGGTCGGTCCCCTTCGTGAAGCCGCCATCGTCGGCGCAAGCGACCCCGGTATCAATGACGGCAACGACGACGCCAGTACCGGTCGCGCGGTTCCAGGCGCTCTCGGCGCCTACACGGCTCAAATGCCATTGTTCCGCGAACCGCGGGTCGTCCGGCGTGAAGAGCGCGTCAAACGCGATGAGCGGCTCGACAGCCTCGACCCGCGCGTCCCCGCGCAGTTTTTCCTCGATTGCAGCGCGCTTCGCAGCCCCGGCATGGGTGAGGAATATCTGTCCGTCATCGGTGACGTGGGGACTTGCATCCACGAGCGGCACGCCG
>JAAFHJ010000548.1 GCA_013298325.1 Myxococcales bacterium
GCAGGCGGGGGAAGTCCCCGATACCCTTTTGCTTCTCGAGCACGACCCCGTCGTGACCCTTGGGCGGAGCGCCAAAGAGGCGAACATCCTCGCCCCCCGGGAGTTCCTCGCGAGCCACGGCATCGACGTCCACGAGACAGGCCGCGGCGGCGACGTCACCTATCACGGCCCCGGCCAGCTGGTTGCCTACCCGATTTTTGATCTGAAGCCGACGCTGGAAGACGTTCGAAAGTACGTACGTATTCTCGCGGAAATCATGATTGAGCTTGCGGCGGGCTACGGCATCGGTGCCGGCTACGTCACCGACAAGACGCTGCTCGGCGTCTGGGTCGACACGGCAAGCCCCGGTCGCTGGCCCCATCCGGCAGATGCTACCGCCGAGTCGCTCCACGGGGCGCCGATCGCCAAGCTCGGAGCGATCGGTGTTCGCCTGTCGCGCTGGGTCACCATGCACGGGTTCGCCCTGAATATCTCGACGAACCTCGCGCATTTTCAGTATATTATCCCGTGCAATATCCCCGATCACGGGGTGACGTCCCTCGAAGCGCTGGGCGCCGAGGACCGGGATACGCCGATGAGCGACCCCCTCGCCGCGAAGGTCCTCGCTGCGTTTCTCGCCCGTTTTGGCGGCGAAGGTCGCCTTGCGAGCCCTGCCGAGACAGCCAGCCTCCGGCAAACGTACGCGGCGCCGAAGCAGTACTCGGAGCTTCACCCCAACGAAGGGCGCGTCGGATCGGCGAGCCCCTCCTTCAATGCCCGCAAATAGAGCTTTGCTTGCGGATGATCGGGGGCAAACCGGAGTACGTCTTCAAAGGCGCGTTGCGCCCCACCGGCATCGCCCAAATCCTGGAGCACGAGCCCAAGCTGGACGTGCGCCTTCACGTAGGAGGGGCGAACCGCGAGCGCCGCTTCGAAATGGGCCTTTGCCCGCAGATGATCGCCGTTCGTTCGACAGAGGCGCCCGAGGGTCGTCCTCGTCCGTAAGTCGATGAACTGGGGGCAGAGAAAAATGGCCTTCTCGAGTTCGACGATCGCCTCTTGCACGAGTCCCGAGTCCCGATAGGCCTTCGCGACATCTGCGTGCATATTCGCAAGTTTGCCGCGCACGAACGGATCGAGTCCCTCCAGCCCGGCGCCGTGCGGTTTGCCGACGATCCCCTTGTCAAAGAGCGCTTTCGCCCGGTCGTAGCGACCGCGCTCATTGTAAGTAACAGCGAGGTTCAATGCCGCTTCTGTGTAACCGGGGTTGATGGCGAGCGCGCGTTCAAAGCGCTCTTCCGCGATCGCGAAGTCGCCACGCGCGTGGGCGATCACGCCGAGCATGTCGTGGACGTCGGCGAGACCCTCATGTTTTTCCACAATTTCTCGGAGGAGCGGCTCGGCGCCGGAGAAATCGTCGTGCTCAAAGAGCTCCTTGGCGTGCACGAGACGTTCGCGGGTCCTTGCGTCCATGGCGGGACGATGCCACGACCACGCGCCCTTGTCGCCCCCGCCGCGTCCGGCCCACAAACGGATTCGCGTGTCAATGGCAAAAGTGATCCGCTGCGATCGTGGTTGTCCTCGGCGCGACAGCCAGGTAAACCGTTGCGGTGACCGAGGAGCGGACGTCTGACCCCTCCGCCCCGAGCTCTGCCGGAGGTGGCTCGGGGGCCGAGCCCGACGGACCGCCGCTGCGGGACGACGGAACTTCGGCCCCCCCTGCAGACGCGTCCGTCCGCGGAGCAAGAGACGGCGCGGAGTTCTCTGCGAGTGCTCGTCCGCCCGGAGCGGCCGAAGGCACGGATGCGGCTCCGTCGGCGTCGGTCGGCGAAGAGGCGCGGCCGAGTGAGGAGGTCCCGCCGGCGGTTCCGCTCTCCGACTACGCGACGCCGTCGGCGGACGGCGAATCGCTCCTCGATCGCCTCGGGCGGCGCCCCGCGCTCCTGGTTGCGGTCGTCCTCGGACCGGTCGTCGGCATCGTCCTCGCCCTCGTGCTTGGGAGCGGCCGCCCCCGGAACGACGTCCCAACAGCGGTGCAGGCTGAGGCGTCGGCGATGGGGGCCATCGACGCCGGGAGCGACGCCGATGCGTCTGGAATTCCTGAGAATTACGCGCCCCGGTTCCGCGTTGCCGACCTCGCCAGCGACGAGTCGGTCAAGGTCGTCGAACAGAAGGTCGGCCACCAGACGTTTCTCGTCGCCCTCCGGCATGCCGGCGTCGGCGCAAAAGGGGCGCAGCGAATCCTCGACGCGTTCAAGGGGGTTCGGAGCTTTGATCGTCTCCACGAAAAGGATCTGTTCCGCGTCGCACTCACGAAAGATGGCAACGTCGTCAAGGCCTTTGAGTACGAGACAAGCCCTGGCGAGGTGTGGCAAGTCCGCGAGAAAGACGGCGCATTTGTCGGTGAGAAGTTAACGCTTGTGGTGGAAAAGCGCCGCACGGCGAAGGCGCTCCTCGTGAAGGACGACCTCAAGACGGCGGCGACGGAAGCGGGGATTGATCACGCACTTCTCGATCGGATTGAAGATGGCCTTGAAGGGCACGTCGATGCGGCCGCAGTCCGCCCCGGTTCCCGCCTGAGACTGCTCTTCGTAGAGACCGTAATCGACGGAAAACCTTCGGGAAAAGCTGATCTTGATGCCATCGAGTACCTGAGCCCGAAGGCAAACGCGAGCCCTCTCCGCTACTACCGAAGCCCGGCCCGAGGTGGCAGCTTCTATGACGGGAAGGGGCAGCAGCCCTACACGGGCGGCTACCGGTCTCCGGTCCCTTTTGCGCACATAACGTCCCGCTTCAATCCGCACCGGATGCACCCAGTGCTGCATATCGTGAAGCCCCACAATGGCGTCGACTATGCGGCGAGCGTAGGCACGCCCGTCTACGCCGTGGCACCGGGGTCAATCAAGTTTGCGGCAGATAGCGGCCCCTGCGGAAACATGGTTCAAATCCAGCATTCCAACGGACTCATTACCGCCTACTGCCACCTCTCGCGCTTTGGGAAGGTCCACGTCGGTCAGCACGTCGAGGGGCGCCAGCTGATCGGCTACGCCGGACAGACCGGGCGGGCGACCGGTCCCCACCTCCATTTTGCGGTAAAGAAGGGGGACAAGTTCATCGATCCGGCGACGTTAAAGATGGACGGCATTCGCTCGGTCCCCGCGAATGAGCGCGAGGCCTTCGAGGCGAACCGGGCCGCCTGGAACGCGGAACTCGATGCGCTTCCGTTGCCGGCACTGCCTACGGAACTTGGCGGAACCAAAGAAGAAGATGCCGATGAAGTCCTCGGGGACGACGATGAGGCCGATGCCGGTCCGCCGCGCCCATGATCGCCGGTTCTTTCCGGTGAAAAGAGCGCGCTTCACGCTCCCGTTCGTCGTCGATCCGAGCTAGCTTGCCGCCGTGGCGAAGTTGACCCAAGCGGCCAAAGTTGGACTCTTTTTCCTCGCATCGGCGGGGGCGGGGTTCGTGGTGTATCGCCAGCTTGGTGGCGGTGTTCGCGGTGGCGACGGCTACACGATCCACGGATACATCAAGGACGCGACCGGCCTCGCCAGTCATTCACGGGTGACCATCGCCGGTATCCCGGTCGGAACCATCGAGGCGATCAAACTCGAAAATGGGCGC
>JAAFHJ010000054.1 GCA_013298325.1 Myxococcales bacterium
CTTTGGGGCTGTCCGACGGCTCTTTGGGGCTGTCCGACGGCTCTTTTGTGCCGTGCGACAGCTCTTTGGGGCTGTCCGACGGCTCTTTTGTGCCGTGAGACGGCTCTTTGGGCTCACCGGCAGACGGCGTTGAGGGCGGCGCGAAGTCCCGGAAAGCGGTCGTGGGCAGCAGCGAGGACCTCCGTCGGCGTTTTCCGACGGGTCGGCGCGTACTTCTCCGCAAGGCGCTCGAAAGCTGCCACAGGGACGCGGCGCGATTCTGGATAGAAAACAGCTTCTTGGGGACCGAACCCACCGGCAAGCAACCAGAGATAGTCGTAAAGGTCGCGCGCGAGAACCGCTGTCTCCCCCTCCGATCCCAGAAAAACCACCGGCTGCTCTTCGAGGGTCCCCTCACTGTTGGTGAGCCAAAGCGCGGCATAGCCGCCGCAGCCATCCTTGCCGAAGAGCAGGAATTCGCGGGCGGTATAGGTGGGGTTTCCCGTCCAGGTGCGCGCCCAGGAGGCCGTCTCCTCGGCGGTCTCAAACGCGGAAAAAGGGAAGAAGTCCATGCCGGCGTCCTCCTCGCCTAGGTACTTGTACTCACACGCATTTGCTTCAGCGAGAATCTTTGGAAACGTCGGTCGCATGCCGCGCGGTTACCACAGCGACAAAATAGAAAAAGCCGGAGCGGTTTCCCACTCCGGCTTCTCTTTTCCCTCTTAGCGAAGGAATCGAAGAATCACTTCTTCGCTTCGAGAGCGAGTTGCTCCTTGTACTTCTTGACCATTTCGTCCTGCTCCTGGCGCGGGACGGGGGCGTACTTGGCGAATTCCATCGTGAACTGCCCCTTGCCCTGGGTCGCCGAACGGAGGTCGGTCGAGTAACCGAACATGGCGTTCAGCGGGACGAGCGCGGTGACGGTGACGACGTCGGCGGAGATCGTGTCCTGGATGATGCCGCGGCGCTGGTTGACCTGGCCGACGACGGAACCCTGGAACTCGACCGGCGCTTCGATTTCGACCTTCATGATCGGCTCGAGGATGATCGGCTTCGCGCCGACGTAGGCCTCACGGAAGCCCTGGAGAGTGGCGGTCTTGAACGCCATTTCCGAGGAGTCGACCGCGTGGAACGCGCCGTCGTTGATCGTGCAGCGGATGCCGACGACCGGGAAGCCGATGAGGCGCCCCTTCTTGATGCCGTCCTTGAAGCCCTTGTCGCAGGCCGGGATGTACTCGCGGGGGATCGAACCACCGACGATTTCGTCCACGAACTCGTAGGCTTCGACGGCGTCTTCCGGAAGCGGCTCCATGAAGCCGAGGATCTTCGCGAACTGGCCGGAACCGCCGGTCTGCTTCTTGTGCGTGTAGTTGATCTCGCTGCGCTGCGTGATCGTCTCGCGGTAGGCCACTTGCGGCTTCCCGGCGACGACTTCGCAGTTGTACTCGCGCTTCATGCGCTCCATGTAGATGTCGAGGTGGAGCTCGCCCATCCCGGAGATGATCGTCTGCTGGGACTCTTCATCCTGGTGCACGCGGAAGGTCGGGTCTTCCTTCGTGAAGCGGTTGAGCGCCTTCGAGAAGTTCGCTTCCGAGGCGCGGTCCTTCGGGGCGACGGCGAGCGAGATAACGGCCGCCGGCACGTGCATCGACGTCATGGTGATTTGCACCTTGCCGTCGGTGAAGGTTTCGCCGGAGCTCGCCTCGACGCCGTAGAAGGCAACGATGTCGCCCGCTTCCGCCGACTGGATTTCTTCGCGGTCTTCCGAGTGCATACGGAACATACGCGGGACGCGGACCTTCCGGTTCTCGTTGGAGACGTTGTAGATCGTGTCGCCGGCGGTGATCGTGCCCTGGTAGACGCGGAAGTAGGTCAGCTGACCGTACTTGTCCTGCTGGAGCTTGAAGGCGAGCGCGACGAAGGGCTTCGTCGGGTCGGAGTCGATGACGATCTTCTCTTCGTTGTTCGACTGGTCGTGACCTTCGTTCCGGACTTCCGTCGGGTTCGGGAGGTAGTAGGTGACCGCGTCGAGAAGGAGCTGGACGCCCTTGTTCTTGTACGCGGAACCGCACATGACCGGCGTCATCTTGAGGGCGAGCGTCGCGCGGCGGATGGCGGCGCGGAGATCGGCAACGGTGATCTCTTCCTCGTTGAGGAACTTCTCGCCGAGGATGTCGTCGACGTCGGCGACCTTCTCGATGATGCGCTGGTGGGCCGCCTTCGTCTCTTCGACGTATTCGGCGGGGACATCGGCTTCGCGAACCTTTTCGCCGTCATCGCCGTCGAAGAAGTAGGCGCGCTGGGTGACCGCGTCGATGAGGCCGGCGAACTTGTCTTCGGCGCCCATCGCCACCTGGATGGTGACCGAGTGGTGGCCGAGCTTCTCGCGGAGCATGTCCGAGACGCGCTCGTAGTTGGCGCCCGGGTTGTCCATCTTGTTGACGAACGCGATGCGCGGAACGCTGTAGCGCTTCATCTGGCGGTCGACGGTGATCGACTGGCTCTGGACGCCCTTGCCGGAGTCGAGAACGAGGATCGCGCCGTCGAGGACGCGGAGGGCGCGCTCGACTTCGATGGTGAAGTCGACGTGGCCTGGCGTGTCGATGATGTTGACGTTGAAGTCTTCGAGCTGGCGCTGGGAGCCCGGCCAGACGCAGTAGGTCGCCGCCGACTGGATCGTGATGCCCTTCTCGCGCTCGAGATCCATCGAGTCCATCTTCGCGCCGACGCCGTCCTTGCCACGGACTTCGTGGATCTCGTGGATTCGGCCGGTGTAGAAGAGGATGCGCTCGGTGAGCGTGGTCTTGCCCGAGTCGATGTGGGCCGAGATACCGATGTTGCGGATGCGTTCGATGGGGATGCGGGCTGCCATGGCTAGTGCGGCGCCCACTACTCAAAGTCGGGCCGGAACGGAACCGTGTTCCATCCTCCAGCGACGTTCTTCCGACGCGTAGCGGGCCAATGCCTGGCATTTGCCAACAATTTTAGGGGAATAAGCGCGACCAAGTGGCGCCTATTTCCCCCACATTTCGCCTCAATCGAACTTGCCGTTCGTCGGGTAAATCCGATTTGTGTCGAGAAGGGCACGAGCCGCAAACGTCACATCGACCGCATCTTGCGCGAGCTTCGTCGCGTGTTCTCGATGTTCAGAGAAGAGATTGTGGAGTTCGTTCAGATCCGAAGAAGCATAGTACTCAATGCGAAACGGCGTCCCGTGGGCGACGACAGTCTCTTCCGCCGTTCGTACACGTACGTAGCCGCCGCCGAGCACATTTACGCCGTACGCGCGTGCCAACGCTGGATCGATCGGAACGTTCAGATCGCGCCCCATGCTCGCGTGAATCGGGCGCATTCCGAGCAGGCCGTAGAGGGTCGGCGCGAGATCGATGTTTGACGCCGGCGCGCGCGTGATCGCCTCTGTCATCCGGGCAAGCCGGGCCGGGTGACCGGGCGACCAGAAGACGAGCGGCGTGTGAACATTCTCCGCATAGAGCCCGGAAGCAGGCAGCGTATTTCCCGGATGAAGGCCGGTCGCGTGTCCGTGGTCTCCCGAGAGAACAACGACGAAAGGGCGAGGTCCCGGGGTGTTGTTTATGCGCTCAATCGTGCGCAAGAAGTCTCCGAGCAGGTGGTCGACGTAGCCGCTCGTGTTCCGAACTTTATCCCAAATCGTCCCCTCGGCGGGAAACTTGATCCACTGCGGATCGGGCACCACATAGGGGTGATGATTGACGATCGTTTGGGCGCCGAGCAGGAGCGGCGGGTCCCCCACTTTCTGCTCATCAATGATCTGAAGGAGGCGCTCGAAAAGCTGTTTGTCGTCTAGCCCCCATTTGGCAATCGGCACCGGCACGCCCGTTTTCGCGGCAATATCCCGGTAGCCTTCGGTCTTTGAAAATCCCGCACGGGATGCAAAGAGCCCCTGTAAGTCAAAGGTTTCGTCGCTGTTTTGAACAAACTGGGTCTGGTACCCCTGCTCGCGAAAGACTTCCGGAAAACAACGGATGCCGACATCGGGGGAATTTCGCGAAAGCATCTGCCCGAAGCGATCAACCAGGGAACAATACGCGGAGACGAACCCTCGTGCGGTCTGTGTCCCGGAGGTCTCGAAACGTGTAAATACGCGGGCATCGGGGCGCTGAATGAGGGCCGCCAGCTCCCGGGCAACCTCGCCCTCCCCCGTATTCGTCGCAGCGAGGATGCGGGCCGGCATCCCCTCAAGCTGAATGTAGAGGACGTTCGGCAGCACCCCGTCTGCACCATCGCAGTCCTGATCAATGCCATCTTCTTCACGTTCCGGAGCGCCCGGAAATACGGAAGCATCGTGGTCGTCACAGTCCTTGGAAGCGACAATTCCGTCCTTGTCTTCGTCTGCGTCGGGCAAACACCCCGGGAGCTTCTCGGCACACAAACGGTACATCGGACCGCGCGCAAGCGGGTACTTTGAGGAGAAAGCGAGATCGTGGCGCGCCACGGCATCGACGATCAGGAGCCGCCTCAGATCGGCATCTTTCGACGGCCGAAACATGCCGCGCGCGCTGCGCACCATCCAATTCATTCCATCGCCGTAGGCAGTCGAATCGGCGCGCATATCGAACTGGGCAAACAGGCTCGTCCCCAAGAAGGCGACGGCGGCGAGAGGGAGTGAAGGCCACGCGTGACGGGGCGGAAGCGGCGCCTCAGAGGACGTGCGCTCAAGACGCGACGCGGCGAAGACCACGAGGAGCCACGGCGCAACGAGCGCCGCCCCGTGAACGAAGAGCGCGCTCAACGGAACGGGGGATTCGAGCGCGCGCCCTCGCAAAACATCCCCCACGTAGGTGAACATGAGGGGATCGGCGGGCGTTCCGATGGTGGCCAGCGTGACGAAATTGATCGCGCCAAAGAAGAGAAACGCCGATTGAAGAACGACCAAAAACGCCGCCAGCCCCTTGTGACGCACTACACGACGTAGGGTCTCAAGGAGCAGAGCAACGCCAAGATCACTTAAGATCCCAGCGGGGATCGCGTAGCCAACTGCGCGCTTCGCGATTCCCGTCGGATCAAGGAGATAGAGATAATCGAGCCGTTCAGCGACGCCGAGAACAACAAAGGTCCCTATGCGAATCCACCCAGGGAGGGGAAATTTCCGAAACATAGGCCGGCGAGCTTCTATTTCAATAGAAGTGCCGGCGCAAGCGGGTGCGGCTACTTCGTCTTCTTGCTGTCGTACTTGAACTGGCGGGTGCCGTCGCGGAAGCGGACGTCGAGTTCGGCAAGCTTGGCGTCGATCTCGACCTTCCGCTTTCCGTACTCCTGCCCCTTCGTCGCGAGCTCGGAGAGGCGCTTGGTGAGCTCCCCGCGGAGCTTGTCGGCGAGCTTGTTCTTTTCGATGGCGGCGAGGTTCCGGCGGAGCTCTTCGCTCTGCTGCTCCACGTCGCGGAGGGTCACATCGAGGGCGGTCACCTCATCGCGCTTCGTGAGAATTTCGGCGCGGAGCTTGAGGAGCGCGTCGAGCTTGCTCTTGTCGTCGCTGTTGAGGGCGGTGCCCGTAAGGAGCTTCTCGAGGGCACTCTTGGCGACCGGCGAGAACCACCCCTCCTGGCGATCGAAGCTGCGACGCTCGTCAACGACGAGCTCCTTCGTCGCGCCAGCGGCGACTTCAAAGGGGACGAGCGCGCTGCCGGTGCCGGTGTTGTCTTCCGTCTGGGCGGGGGCCCCTTCGAGGCGGGCACCGTTCTGGCGGGGGTGCTTGACGTAGATCTTCGCCGCCTTCTCGCTGCCGTTCTTGGCTTTGTAGGTCGTGAGGGTGACGGCGTCCCGTTCGAGCCAGAGATCCCCGCCTTCGATGCGGAGGACGCGCTCGTCTTTCTCTTCGTACTTGTTCGACTTATCGATACCGATGCTGCGATCGAGCGCAAAGGGGACGCTCGCGGTCGCGCCGTTCGGGAGCGGGTCGACGAGCCCCTGGCCGAGGAACGAGCCCTTCTCGAAGACGGCAATCGGCCCCTTTTCGAGGGTGCCGCCCGACTCATTCGTGAAGCGGGCGACGCGGAACGGGTGCCGGTAGGAATCGCTGACGCCACCATCCGGCGCAAAGAGCCAGGCGGCCTGCCCGGCGACGCTCTTGTTCAACAGGAGCACCATCGTGGCGCTCTTGTCGGGCACGGTCACCGTGTACGGGAGCGTGAATTGCGTCGTCGCGCCGCTCGCCGCTACCGCCGCCAAATTGCGAAGGTTTCGCGGCGCCGACGGGGCGAACGACGGGGGCGCCGGCGGAGCGACCGGGGCGGCCGACTCGGCGCGAGCGACCTTGTACGCGCCGCCACCCGGCTTCTTCGGCGACGGCTTGGCGTCGCGGCGACGTTCGCTTTTCGGAGCGTCTTCGGCGCCAGAGTCGGCCTTGGAGCCGGCGCGACCGTGGCCGGAGCCAAACCCTTGACCGATCCCGCCGCCGTAGCCGCCGCCGCCTTCGCCGGTGCCGGAGAGGCCAAGCCCGCCGACGCCATAAGCATCGCCGACTTCGCCGCCGAACATCTGCGCTTGGACCTCGGCAGGCGCCGGCGCTTCGGGAGCCTGGGCGAGGCTCGTCTCGCCGGTCGGCACCGCAGAGACGACCTCCCCTTCATCGCTCACGATCGGGCGCTGGGGGATGCTGGGCGTGCCGAGCGTCGCCTGGAAGGCGAGCGGCGCGCCGGAAACGAGCGTCAAATGAACATCTTTCCAGTCTTCGCCGGAGAGGTTCTGGACGATGCCCCAGGCCTGAATTTCCGCCTTCCCATTGTCGCCGACGACGAGCCGGTAGGAGGGGCGCCAGACGGGCGCTTCCGTCACGTAGCTCACGCGGAGGTCGTGCTCTTTGCCGTCGAGGGAGAGGACCACGTCGCGGATCTTGCGGCGTTCGGCGTCCGTGCAGCGGCGGAGGCGCGGGTAGTCGTTCTCCTTGGAGACCGGCACGTACTCGTACTCCGGGGACGGGTCACACTCGGGGACGTCCTCGGGGGCCTTGATCGGGAAAGCGGCCGATTTTACGCTCGATCCCCCTTTTTCCATCACGGCGAGCGTCGCGAGGAAGTCGCCGATCGTCCCCTCTTTCACGTGAAAGTGGATCTCCTCTTCGTCGACGTTGCCGCCGCGCTCGAAGTAGGCGATGCCGTTCCGGTAGACGACGACCTTTTGAAGGGGCAGGTTGGAGCCGACATCGGGCCCGCGGGCGCAGCCAAGCGCACCGAAGGACGTAAACGCGGCGAGAGCGAAGAAGGGCAAAATCCGGCGCATGGTGGCGAGCGAGGGTAACTGGAAGCGACCAGAGCACAAGGGGCACGATCCAAACGCGCAAGCGAATGATTTTCCCCAGGAAACTGCGCTCGACCTGCTCGCGAAGCACCGGATCGTCCGCTGGCGTGCCGCGCTTGTGCCCGACGAGGCACGTGCATGGGCCGCTTCGGTGGAGGCGGCCGAGCGCCACTGGACGAAGGATTTTGGGGGCGATCAATTCGCCCTCGGACGCGCCTTTTACACGCACCTGGAGACCGGCCGGAGCCGCCACTATTTCCGCGAGGCGGCCGCCTCAGACGCCCTCGTCGAGCGGATCCTCCCCGGCATGCAGGCGCGTATTCGTGCACTCTACAGCGAGCTCGTCGGCGCTCCGGTCCTCCCGCGCAGCGGCTGGTGCGGCCCCGGCGTGCATGTCTTCCCGGAGGACGGCCCCGTCGCGCGGACCGGTGGCATCATTCACTTTGATACCGAGGGTTTCGAAGAGATCCACCACGCCGCAAACGCCGCGGCCCTCTCCCTCGTGGTGATGCTGCGCCCGCCAAAAATCGGCGGCGAGCTCCGCGTCTGGGGGGTCGACTACGCGGGGGACGACGCCCCCGCCCTCCCGCCCGGCATCCTCCCGTTAGACGCCAGCTACGAGGCGGGGGACGCGCTCCTCTTCGCGAGCCGTACCCTCCACCAGATCCGCCCGTTTTCCGGGGGCGGACCGCGCATTTCGATCACCGCTCACGCCCTCCAAGATCCGACGACCGGGGCCTGGACGAGCTGGTTCTAGCGGTTCTCGATCAATCGCAGGTAGGAGAACTCGGGCGTCAGCAAATCGGGTTCCGTCAATGCCCAATCGGGGCTGCCGGGAATCACGTAAAAGACGTCGCTGCGTACCGCAGAGAACGGAATTCGTGGAATCAGCTGAAGCAGCGACGCGAAAGTTCGGCGCGTCCAGAGATCGTTCTTCGGGACGCCGCATGCTTGAGCGATCATCTGCGCGGCCGGCGTCCCGTCGACGACAGAAAGTGCAATCGTTGCTGTAAGTACCGGCTGTCCCGGCAGCTCGGGGGCCCGGAACCCGACGCCCCCACTCGCGACCCGCGAAGGCGTTGTGCGCGCCCCTCGGCGCGTCGAAAGGACGCTCGTGTAGTCGGCGTACATGCGTTTCGCCTCGTTCACGTCGTCGGAGTAATCCCAAATGCCACGCAGGGCATTCGGCAATTGAGTGTAGAGTGAACCTGCGACTGCTGTGTAGAACTTCGCCTTATCGGCGCGGCTCGGCCCCTCGCCATGATGGTGGACCAGCGAGCGAAAGTAGCCGGCGAGTCCTGCATTGGTTCCGGCGAGCGGAACGGCGAGTTCGATCGCAAAGAAGATTTCCGAAGTGCTCATCCGCCCCACCCTCCAGAAGCACGCGTCCAGGTCCCTCGGCGACGGGCCATCTCTGCGCCGACGACGACGGCCCCGACGAGGACGACCGGCACGAGGCCGATCTGCGCCGGGGGCGTCGCGAGCGGCTTCGCCGGCGGGCGCCAGGTGTAGGCGCTGCCAAAGGGGGCATCGGCCAACTTTTCCACGGGGGCACCGCCATGACGCAGGGCGCCGAGCGAGTCGGCCGCGGGCCGGATCACGTCTGGATAGGCGAGCGAGAAGCGCCGATAGAAGTCGGCAAAACCTCCGAAAACCTTCGGTTGTTTGGCGCTCGCTTCGAGAGCTGCGATGGCGAACTGAGCGATCTTCGTGAGCTTTAGCTCGTTCGCCGGCGGCAGGAACTCGGCGGTCGCCACCCGTCGCACCACAAGCCCGGCGGCCGCGTAGGCGGCGAAGGGATCGACGAGGTCCTCACGCACCGGCTCCGCCGCGTTCGCGACAACGTGCACGACGGTCCGAATCCCATTTTTTTTGAGGATTTCCGCGGTCGGAAGCGTCACCCGGTAGCGGTTGTCGAAGGTGAGCGTGTCGCCGTCGTAGGGGGCGAGCCGCTGGCCATCGAGGCAGAAGAGCGGGGAACGCTTGCCGCCAAGCGCCTGCACCGTCTGCGTGCTCGATTGGAAGAGCGGCTGGAAGTAGGCAAGCGCGGCAAGGACCCCGTGGGCGTCGACGACGCCATTGGGATGGGGCCAATTCCCGAAGCAAAACACGGGGCTATAGGCGCCGCAGGCCCCGGCGGCGAAGGCGACCGACTCGACGCCGGCGAGGTCGACAATGAGCGCGGCGTCGCCCACGCCGGGGAGGTGCTCGGGGAACCAGGCGCCGACGCGAAAGGCGCTATCCATCCCGTCCAGAACAATTGCAGGAATCAAACCTGCAAGTGCTTGGGGTTCCGTCCCTTCATTCGAAGATTCCGTCGGAATCGCCGTCGGCGCTTCGGCGAGGACTCCGGCGTAGAAAGGGCGAAGCCACCCCTCGGCGGGGGGCAAGTCGAGCTGCCCAACCGTCTTTGCGTCGGCGATCCCCGCCACCGCGAAGGGGAGCGTCCGCAGGGGCGATCCGTGGGCGCCGAAGCTCCACCCGAAGCGCCGCTGCATGGAAAGCGCCGTTTCCAGGCGCGTCGTTTCGGGCACGTCGGCGGAGGCGATGACGTCGATGGCCCGGTAGGCGAGGTAGGTCCCGACGCCGACACCGACGGCGATCAGCGTCGTTCGCCGGGTGAGGCCCGCGTTTCCGTCGACGCTATCCTGCCACCATTGAGCCCCCTGCATCGCAGGGTCGTCCACAGAAAATACGCGTTTGAAGTCACTCATCGGAGGGGCTCTTGGATACCGATTTTTTGGCGAAATTCATCATTGAATGGGCCGTCAACCCGCACACTGTACCGGAAGTAGGGGGCCGCTGCGACGCCATGGTAGTCGCCGTCGTGGAACCAGAGGGCGTGGGTCTTCGGAGCAGGATGGGCGCAGGCTGCGGCGTCATCCCAGACAAAAAGCTGCTTGTCGGCCGTCGGGACGAGCATGATGAACTCGGCCGGCTCCGCGTCCGGCTCGGCATCACGGTGGACCGTCCCGTGGTGGAACGGGGCGAGCCCGAGGATCGATGCGCGGCCGATCCCGACGAGCGGCAGGCGACGCAAGAAACGGAGAGTCTTCGGAAAAAAAGCCTTCGCCTCCCGGGTAAAATCTTTCCCGGCGAGGTCGTCTTTGTCGTCCCAGCGATCGACCGGCATCAGCTCGTGGAAGGTCGTCCAGGGGAAGTAGACGCGATGGCGAATGAGGAGCCAGCGCTGTTGGGCCCAGGAGAGCGGCAGATCGCGCTCTTCGCCGAGGGTGGCTGCGCGGAGCTCATCGAGGGGGGCCCGCCAGCGGGGGGAATCGCCGAGCTTGGCGAGCGTCGCGAGGCCTTCGTCATCGAGGGTCGCGAAGACCTCGCCGTAGTCGCCAAAGACGTCATCTTCTCGATTTTTTGGGAGAATACCTAGGCTGCGATGGGAGCCTCCCGTGAAGCCGCTCGGGAGGCGCGCGAGCGCGAGACAGATCTCGTCGTGGACCTCCGCGAGCCCCTCGAGGGGGAGGAACGGCGCGAGATCGACGAAAGGGGTGCGTGCTGGGCCGCAGCCGGAAACCGCCATAGCGGCGTGAGGCTACACGAAGCGCGCCCATCTCCGAGTCCCCTTCGCGATGATCGTTCCCAGCGCCACCGGCGAAGGAATCGCGATAGCGTCGCCGTCACCGTGGAAGCCTTGGCCCCTCAAGCATTCGTCGCCGCCGTCCTCGTCGGCTATTTGGTGTTCCTCCGCGCGACGGCGGGAAAGGGGGTCGAAGCCTCCGTTGAAGTGGGCCCGCCGTCTCTCGCGACGCCTCCCCCAGTAAATTCGCTGGTCGCGAACGGACCGGCCTCGTCGGCGACCCACCTCGTAGCGGGCGGGCGCCTCTTTGGCGCGTTTGTATTGGCAGCGCGCGTCGGTGAAACCTGTTTGATCGCCGACGAGGCGAAGCGCCCTGCCTTTGCCGTCGCGACCGTCGCCGCGCTCGCGTCGCTCGCCCTTTGGGTCGCGGGCGACGCGACGTTTAGCCGCATTCTCCTCGGGACGCACAGCCGCCAACACGAACAACTTTCCAAAGGGAATGACGCGGTTGCCCTTGCGAAAGCGGCTCATGCGGTCGGTACGGCGCTCGTCGTCGCCGGCAGCATTTCGGGGACGAGCTACGCGGAACTCGCGACCTCCCTCCCCTTCGCAGTCCTTGGACTCGTCGCCGTTCAATGCGCGATCATCCTCTTTCGAGCCCTCACCGTCTATGACGATTCTTCGCAAATCGCGAGCGGCAACGTCGCAGCGGCGGTGAGCTACGCCGGATTGACCATCGCCGTTTCGATCGTAGTCGCCGATGCCGTCGATGGTGATTTTACGACCTGGAAAGAGGCATTGAGCGACTTCGGAAAGTCCCTCGCTCCCGCCCTTGCGATCTTCCCCGTTCGGCAGCTCTTCGTCCAGGGGCTCCTCCTCGGAAAGCGGCCGACGCTCCGGGGCGGCTACCTCGATGAGGCGGTCGGCGGCGATCGGGCCGTCGGTGTGGCGGCCCTCGAAGCGGCGAGCTACATCGGTGCGGCGCTCTTCACGGCGGCACTCCCATGAACGGGTATGCCGCTTTCGCCGACCGGCTCGTTGCACGCGGAATCATTACGGATCCTTGGGTCGACGGCGAACCGCGCTTTGCCGTGGAGCCCCACCTGCTCCCAGAAGCCAAGGCGATCGCCCTGTACACCGCGGCCGAGGCGCTCGGGGCCGCCTGGAATGAGTTCACCCAGGCGGCCCTTGCCGCCGACGACGTGACCCTCGGGGAACGGCTCGGGCTTTCGCCGCTGCAAATTGCGCTCGCCCGCGTCGACGCCCCGCGCTGGCACGGGATCGCACGCGTCGATCTTTTCTCTTTGGGGGATTCCCCCCATTTTGAGCTCGTGACGACGGAGATCAATGCCGATACCCCCACCGGGGAGGCGGAGGCGATCGAGCTCGGCGCCCTCGCCCGCGAGGACCATGGGGACGCGCGCTTCGTCGATCCCAGCGCGGTGCTCCTCGCCCGATACGTCGCAGCGGCCCAGCGGCTCGCGCCAGAGAGAGGCGCCGTCGGCATCATTTATCCCACTGAATTTACCGAAGATCTTCCGCTCGTTCGCCTCTACCGAAAGGCGTTCGCGGCGGCGGGGCACCCGGTCGTTCTCGGGAGCCCGTTTAACCTCGACGGCGACGAAGACGGGACGCTGCGCCTCTTCGGCACGCCGATCGCCCTCGCGATTCGCCACTACAAGACCGACTGGTGGAGCGAGCGGGAGAGCGCTTTCGACGATGAGCCGATCGAAGACAGCGATCCGCTGACCCGCGAGCTGGCGCTGGTCGCCCGGGCCATCGAGCAGAACAAAGCCGCTTTCGTGAATCCGTTCGCCTCCATGCTTCCCCAGAACAAACGGAGTATGGCCTGGTTTTGGGAGCACCTCGACCACTTTTCCCTGGAGACCCAAGCGACAATACGGCGCTACATTCCGCCGACGTTCCGGTTGGAGGCCTGCGATTTTGACGAGCTCCGTGCCGACAAGGACGGGTGGGTGCTCAAGAGCGACTTTGGCGCGGAAGGGGGGGAGGTCGTCGTCGGTCGGGAGGTCTCGAAGGAGCTCTTTGCCGAGACGCTCGCCCACGCGCGACCGCGGCGATGGGTCGCCCAGCAGGCGTTTCGCGCGGCGGTCGACGCGGACGGATTGACCACGAATTTCGGGGTTTACCTCGTTGCCGGGCGCGCCTGCGGCCTCTACCTGCGGCGCCAAGCGGGGCCGACCGACGACCGCGCGCTGAGCACCGGCGTCCTCGTCGAAACCGACTAATCGCCGCGGGGGACGAAGGGGAACGCGCTGCGTGCGGCGGCGAGTAGTTCCGGTGGGCAGGCGGCGGCCGGGAGCGGATGCGCCTCGCCCGGGTCCTGGGTGCGATCGAAGCAGGCGAAGGAGGTCTGGAAGCGCCCCTGGAGCTTCATCCCTGATTGAAGGGCTCCGAAAGCGGGATTGTCGTCTTCCCACAAACCGTTTTGATGGCTGAGAAGAACGATCGGCTCGCCAGCAATGCCATCCTGAGTGGGCGGCGGCGCGCGGAGGAGCGAGCGGCCGACCCGACGCGCGGCGAGCGGGATGCGGTCACGGACGTCCCACACGCCGAGGAGATCAAGGATCGTCGCGTGGAAGTCTTGGCTGTAGGTATTCCGCGAACTCCACGCCCGGAGGTTCCCAGTTTGTTCCGCGGAGATCCCTTCCGGTCCGACAACGACAAAACCGGGGATGCGCAGCTCTTCTTCAAAGAGATTGATCGTATGAGAGAAGGCGCCGTGCTCGAAGAACTGCTCGCCATGATCGGAGAGGAAGAGCGTGGCTGTGTGGGAAAAGCGCGGGAGCGTTTGGAGACTTTTGTAGAACGCTGCAAGTGAGCGTTCCTGAAGCAAAATCGAGTTTCTATAGCGGTTCCAGAGCCCTTCTTTGTGGGCCCGATCGGGGACGGTGCTCATCGGCTGGTGGGGCGCGAGCTCGTCGTGAACGAGGTAGGGGTAGTGGGTCGAAGAGAGATGGATCACGAGGAACGTCGGCTCCGGGTGATCGCGAAGCGTCGCGAAGGCGCGTTCGAGGGCGAGACGATCTTCGGCGCCGTATTCTGGGTGGGGATGATTGGTCAGATCTTCGGCGAAGACCCGCTCATCAATGCCTGCATTCCGGAGAAAGGTCGAAAAACTATGGAAGGTTCCGAGCTGGGAGCCGACGTAGGCGGTCCGGTAGCCGGCGCTCTTCGCGACCTCAAAGAGGAGCGGCGCTTCGAGGGCGGTCGTCGAGTTGACGGTCGGCGGAAGCCCGGTGGCGATGGCGAGGCTTGCGATCACCGTGGAGGCGGCCGGCGTGCGGAGCTGCGTGAGCGGGACCCGCGCAGGAATGACCGCATCGAGGGGGTTCCCCACGCCGCTCGACGGAAAGGAATCGGCACGTAAACTCTCAGAAATAATCAGAATTACCGTCGGCGTCGCCGTTTCGCTTCGCGGGAGCTGCGGCGTAACGAGCGGCGTGCGAAGCGCCATGCCGAGGGGGCGATCGCCGCCAACGGCCGCGCCAGCGACCGCCTGAAGCACGCTTGTGTCGGGCGGGAGGACGCCGAAGCCGCCGGTCCACGGCCCCGGAAACGGGAGCATCACGGCGAGCGTCGCCACGGCGGCAAGCGGCACATGGAAGGCGGCCGGGGCGAGGGTTTCTGCTGTCTTTTTCGCCAGTTGGTAGGCCCCCGCTGTGAGTGCTGCCGCCGCACACGCACCGAGGATCCAGAGCGCGCCGAGGCCCTGGGCCGCCGTCGCGAGCGAGTCGCGCTGACGCCAGGCGAGCGTCAGCGTGTTTGCCTGGAAGAAGGCATCGGCCTCGCGGAAATAGCGCCACTGGACCACGTAGGTGAGAAAGCAAATCGGAAAGACGAGCGCGACAAACAGGGGAACGACGAAGCGACGAGCACGCCCTGCTGGGATTTTTGCGACGATCGAAAACGCGAATGCCCAGAAAGCGAGGCTGATGGCAATGCCGCGTGCATAGACGAGGATGAATCGCCCTACATTGGTGAAGTGGGGATGACGAACGATGCCATCAAACAGCACTCCGAGCGTCGTCGGTAGAGCGATCGCGAGGAGCTTTCGCGGCGCTGGACCGAAGGCGCGCGTGACGAAGCCGCTCATCGGCGCTTCCGGCTATCGCGGCACGCGCTTTCGACGCGGCGGAGGAAGTCATGGTCGAAGGCGCCGTCGACGCGGATGCTGTAGCGGAAGGTCGGCGCCGCCGGAACGCCGTGCCAATCCATGTCATTGAACCAATAAATCGGTGCATCGATGGGGCATTCGTCGGCCCCATCGGGGCTGGCGAGCACGAGCTGCTTGCCGGAGCCGGGGACGAAATTGATGCTCTGGGCGATGCTCAACGCGACGCCCGGCTCGGCGTCGCGATGGAAGGGGGCGTGGTCGTTCGGCGCGATCCCGAAGAGCACCGCGCGGCCGATCTCGAGGAACGGGAGGTCCTTGATAAATTGGACCGTCTTCGGAAACAATTCCTCAAGTACGGGATCGAAAGACTTCCCCTTGCCCGAATGTTTGTCGTCCCAAGTGTCGTTTTCGAGGAAGTGAAGGCAGGTCTTCCAGGGGAAGTAGACTTGATGGCGGAGTTCGAGCCACCGCATTTGACGGTGGGTAAATGGGCGTTCGGTCTCGTCACCGAAGGTGCGTTCTTCGGTTGCCGTGTGATCGCCGAGGGCGAGGAAGGTCTCGAATTCTTTGGTGTTCAGGCCGGCGAGCACCTCGTTGGCGTCGAGGTACCCGTCGTCGACCTGCCAGGGGGCGACGACCCCCATCCACTTGAGCGTCCCGCCGGTGTAGGTCGACGGCGCATCGACGAGGCCGCGCGTGATTTCCTCATGAATTTCAGGAAATGCGTCGGTATCCACGAAGGGGGAGAGGTCGACAAAGGGGCGGCCGAAGATGCCGTGGAGGCGAGCCATGGCGTCACCCTCGCACGGGGGGAGGCGCGCTCGCAATGCGGGCGGTGCATCGAATTCCGCGCCGTCTTCCGCTTCGCGGACGGACGCG
>JAAFHJ010000539.1 GCA_013298325.1 Myxococcales bacterium
GTCGTTGTGGACGAGCCGCGCGCGCCGCTTCTTCTTGCCGTTGACAAGGATTTCACCTTGTTTATCAACCTCTTCCAGGTTGAAATCTCGGCCGTCAAAGAGCACCTGCACGTGGGTTGCGGCGAGGCCTCCGCCAGGGAGAACGACGTCATTGCCGAGCGCGGCTCCGATGGTCGTCACCGGCTTGAAGAGCACAAACGACTTGGCGGTACCTTGCGCAGGGAACCATTTCAGGAGCGGCATCTGGCGCGCAAAGTAGCTCGGATTTTCATGAATGGGGAAGGGGCGTTTGCCAGACGCGTCCGTCCGCGAAGCGGGAGATGGCGCGGAGTTCGATGCCGACGCGCGGCTGGCCGCCGGTGCGCCGCCCCTCCAATCGCTTCAACACCTTGGACCGCAGCCGCGGACGCGGTAGCCTTGCACTCCTATGATGCGACGCTCCGCGCCTCTCGCCTTCTTCGCCGCCCTCTTCCTTGCCCGGACCGCCGCCGCCCAGCAGCCCGATCCGAATCAGCCTCAAAATCCGTTTCCGCAAATCCCGATTCCGCAGATTCCCGGCTTCAATGCGCCCGCGCAGGGGCAGCAGGCCCCCCAACAGCAGCCCCAACAACAGCCGGGGCAGTACCCGCAGCAGCAACCGGGGCAGTACCCGCAGCAGCAGCCGGGCCAGTACCCGCAGCAGCAACCGGGGCAGTATCCGCAGCAGCAGCAGCCCCAACAGTATCCCCAGCAGCAGCAGCCCCAACAGCCGGGCTGGCAGCCAAATTGGCAGCAAGGGGGCGGGGGTGGCTGGCAGAACAACGCGCCGCCGCAAGTCGCACCGGCGATTCCCCCTTCGAAGCAGAAACGCTCCGCCGATGAGGCGACCGTCCTCTACGCGGCCGGGGCCGGCTACGGCATCGGAACCGGCATTTGGATTGACGCCTTGGCCGGCGTAAAAAATCCAGGAACGGCCATTATCGCCCCGATTGTCGGCGGAACGGCCGGCTTCTTTGGCGTGTATGCCTGGGACAAGAACACCACCTTGTACCGCGGCGTGCCGTCGTCTACGGCACTCGGCGTCGCCCTCGGGACGTCCTACGGCGCGTCGCTCGGTTTGATGCAGCTTGCAAATAGCGACCGCGGAAATCACTGGTCCTTTGCCACCAACGCCACCGTCAGTTGGGTCTTCGCGACCGGTGGCGCCGTCGGCGGTTACGCGTTTGGTGAGTTTTTCCGACCGGATCCACGCGCAGCTGCATTTATTGGCACCGGTTCGGCCATGTTGCTGACCTCCGGGCTCCTCGTCGGTCTCGGGGCGGGCGGCACCGCCTTCCGCAGCAGCGAGACTCGCCAGACGGCCCAGGCCGGCTCGGTGACCTCCTTTGTTGCGTTGAACCTCGGCGTCGTCGGCATTGGCGCCCTGGCGACCCAATGGACGCCGTCCTTCCAGACGCAAAAGTACATTGCCTACGGGTACGGCGCAGGCACGGTTGGCGGCACGGTCCTCGGCCTCGCCCTCGGAGCTGCTGGAAAAGACTCCCAAAAGGGACTCATCGTCGGCGGCCTCGGCGGCCTCGCGGGGGGCGCCATTGCGGGGGCGCTCACGTCCGAGCTTTTGGACGACGCCGATGGAAACGTGACCCGCTCCGGAGCCCTCAAGAACGTCCACTTCAGCCTCTCACCGGTGCAAGGCGGCGCAACGGCAAGCGCGTACGGCGTCTTCTGATCGGCGGTATCTCGGCAAGAAAAAGGCGCTCTCGGGATTCCGAGGGCGCCTTTTTCTTCGTTCGGTTCCTTACTTCGCCGGTGCGGCGGAAGGGGCCGGTGCCGCCGACTCGGCGGTCGGTGTAGCGGTCGACGTCGATGGGTCGCTCGCCGGCTTGTCACCGCCGCCGCAGGCGACGGCGAGCGGAAGGACCGGGAGAAGGGCGAGCGCAAGGAGGGGGAGGCGGGCAGTCTTCATGGCATGACGATGCCTCACTGCCTTGCCGTTTGGCTAGCGAAATTCGGGACCGAGCGGGCGCCCGATCAGGTCACGAACGGCGTCCTTCACCGGTTTGTTTTCGTAGAGGACCGCGTAGGTCTCGGCGACGATCGGCATGTCGACACCGAGCTTTGTTGCGAGGTCGAAGGCGCTCTTTGTCGTCTTCACCCCTTCGGCGACGTGGCCGAGGGATCCGAGGATGTCGTCGAGCGTCCGCCCCTTGCCGAGTTCAACACCGACGGTGCGGTTGCGGGAGAGTTCCCCCGTGCAGGTGAGGATCAGGTCCCCCATCCCGGCGAGCCCAGCGAGCGTGAGCGCCTGGCCACCACGAGCGAGGGAAACTCGTGCAATTTCTGCCAGTCCGCGCGTAATGAGTCCGGCGCGCGTATTGTGTCCAAAGCCGAGCCCGTCGGCGGCACCGGCGGCGATCGCGATGACGTTCTTCAGCGCGCCGCCGCACTCGACGCCGACGACGTCGTCGCTCGCATATGTACGGAGATGGGGGGCGTGAAAACGATGCTGAACGTCGATGCAGGTCGCCGAGTCTTTCGCCGCAATGACGACCGCTGTCGGCAGTCCGGCGGCTAGCTCTTTGGCAAAAGAGGGGCCACTCAAAAAGGCAAGACGCGGGTGGGTATGGCTCGGGAGCTCAGCGGCGAGGATCTGATCGATGAAGTCGAGGGAGTCATTTTCGATCCCCTTCGTGGCCGATACAATGAGGGCATTGTTGGCAACATGGGCGGCGGCGGCGCGGGCGACGTCGCGGGTTGCGTGGCTCGGCGCGACGAAGACAATCATGCCAGCGCCGTCGAGGGCTCGTGGCATATCGGCGGTCGCCGAAAGGGTCGCAGCGAGCGGCGCCCCGGGCAGGTAGCGCTCATTCACGCGCGTCCGATTGATGGCGTCGGCGAGCTCCTCGCGGCGGCACCAGAGGGAGACGTCGTCCCCCTTGTCGGCGAGGAGCTTCGCGAGAGCGGTCCCCCAGGCGCCGCCACCGAGTACCGCCACCTTCCGTCGTTCTCCGTGCGTCGCGTTCGTCATGGACGGCACGATACGTCCGTCTGCGCAGGCGATGCCCGCGGAAATGCCGAAATTCGGCTGCCGCGCTGCGTCGAGTTTCGTGGAGTTGTCAGCGGAAGGGGCGGGGACCGTAGCTTGGCGGGGCCGGCCAGTCGCCGCCGGGCGGCGGGGTCGCCGGGCGCATCGGTGTAGAATACCCGCTGTTCCACGCCCCCGACGTTACCGAGCCGTAGCCGTACCCACCGTAGCCGTAATTGGGTGCAATTTGCACATTGTTTTGGAGGATGACCGTTGTGGTCGCCGGCGCGCGCCCATCGGCAGCCTCCGTCGAAGCCCCCGCCGCCGGATCTCCCCAGAGCGCCGTATCGCGCCCGAGAACAACGGTGTGATCGAGGCGCCGTGCTGGTTCGCCGGGAGCGACTGGCGTCTCGAAGGTCATTGCGTACTCGCTTGGATTTCTTCCGACTTCCGCCCTAGTCGGCGGCGCCGCTTCGCCGGCCGACTCACGGGCGCTGCCAGGGCCAAAGAAGCGAGCGTCTTCCGCCGGTCGCACGCAACCGATGAGCGTTCCGAGGGCGACGGCAAGAACAATCGCGGGAAAGAAGGGGTCGCGTCGCAGCATCGTCATCGACGCTAAACGATTTCCCGTCGACCGCACGCCGTTCTGTCGGGGAAACGACCGGCGATT
>JAAFHJ010000540.1 GCA_013298325.1 Myxococcales bacterium
CGGGTGACGTCCTCGGCGTCGGCAAACAGGCGGTCGGCCTTCGCAAAGGCCCGCGCTGCCAGCGTTTTTCCGTCCCCGCCATCGTTGGCAGCGAACCCTTCAAGGGCAGCGAGCGCAGGCATGTACGTCGCGCGAGCGGCGAGCACGCTCTCCAGTCGGCCAAACGCCCCTTCCGCAGAGACGTTCTGCTCGTGGGCAAACGCGCGGAAGAGGTGCTCGGCGCGCATGTCGGCGTCGAGTTCCTCGGGCTTCGCGCGCTCGGCAGCGACGGCGGCGGCTGCCGCGAATTCGCTCCGCGAAGCATGAAGCGCTTCCAAGGCGGCCAGGGAGCCGAAGCCGTCGGCATGGAGGTCGGCAGCAGCGCGGAAGGCAACGAGTGCGCGGTCGGGGGCGTTCAACGAATCGCGCGCGATCTCCCCCTCCAAATGGCGAAGCAATGCGCGAGTTTCCGTACCGACGGGCCCCGCTTCGAAGGCCATTTCGTCGGTCGCGAGGCCGAGCCAACGGTCGGCAAGGCGCTCGAGGGCGTCCCCGCCAGCAGCGCCCGCGCGCCCCTTTGCGAGTTCGCGGACGGAAGCGAGCGCGCTACGGCGACCGAGTGCCGCCATCGTTGCGTCGAAGGCTGCCTCCGCATCCCCGGCCCGTTCGTGAACGGCGGCGACGCGAAGAGCGAGATCGGCGTGAGAATCTTGGCCGGCGTCGTCACTTCCAAAAGCCCGCTCGGCGAGCTTCGCGACGCGGAAGAAGAGCGCGTAGTTTTCTCCACTTTCGAGCGGAGAAAGGGAGAGAGAGACCGCCTCCTCCGCGAGGCTCCCGTTCTTTTCGGCGAGGGCAACGAGCTTGTCGGCGACGGCGGCGTCAAAGGCGCCGTCGTTGAGAAGGTCCCGGTAGCCGTCAAACGCGTCGCGCGGCTTCCCAAGCATGTCGGCGCGGAGGGCGGCGAGGGCAAGACGAGCAGGGCGAGCGTCCGCGGTCCCCAACTTTTCAATCCGTTTGAGGGTGACGCGCTCTACGTCCTCGTACTTCTGGAGTGCGAAGTAGCAATTTGCAAGTTCTTCGAGGGTTTCCGCGTCGTCGCCGCCCGCTTCGACAAGCCCTTCGAGGATGGCCGCGGCGGCGGTCGGATCTTCATTTTCCGAGAGCTGGAGCTTGGCATTCAAACGCGACAGGTCGCGCCGAAGCGTCTTTGCGTACTCGCCGTCGTCGTCGGCTTCAATGGCAGAAATACGGCGCGGGAGCACCGTGAGGAGCTTCTGGCCCTCGCCGAGCGATTCCCAGAGTTCGATGCATGCATCCTGCAGGTAGGTGCTGGACGGGTCGAGCTCGAGCGCCATTTCGTACGCGGCGGCGGCACCGGTCGGGTCGGCGAGCATGTCCCGCTTTGCCTCGCCGATTCGTAGGGCGAGCGAGCGACGATCGTCGTCGTTTCCGGCAAGCTTCAATAGCTTTTCCAGGACCGACACGTGAATTGCCCAATCGGCGAGAAGCGTCGAGAGTCGTTCGGCCTCCTCCAGGGCTTGTGCGTCTTCCGCGTCTGCCTCAATGACCGCGCTCCAGGCGCTGAGCGCTTTGCGCGGGTCGTCGCGGCGTTCGTCGTGAACACGCGCCGCCGCCACAAGAAGCGAGCGGCGGTCCTCCCCTTCGGCGCGAAGGAGGGCGGCGTCGTAGGTCTCGGCGAGGACGTCCCAAGCGGCGAGCGCCGTTGCCTTTTCTTCAAAGAGCGTGCGGATTTCGAAGTCGCCGGGCTCCCGCGCGAAAGCGTCCGCGAGGGTGGCGAGAGCGGCGGCCCCGTCGTGGAGCTGCTCCTCCTGCGCACGCGCCTTCCGACGCCGAAGCGACGTCGCGAGGTCGCGATCGAGGGGCGTCACCCGCGCCAGGCGCGCGTCGAAGACGCGGACCAGATCGGTGTACATTCCACGCGCTTCGTAGCCGGCGTCGAGGACCTCAAGCGCACGAGCAGCAGGACTTTCCGGAGAAATTTCCGTCGCCTCCGCTGCAGAAACAAACGCTTCGAGGCGCGCGGAGACGTCTTCGCAGAGTCCCGCCGAGGCATCCTTGTCGAGGGCGGCTGCGAGGGCGTCGATGGCGTCGTCGATGCGTCCCGCGCCGGCGAGGACGGCGGCACGGTCGGCATGAGCCTGCGATCGTCGCTCCAGCGATTCGCCGTGGGTCGCGATGTGTGCGTGAAGCGCTGCGAGCGCGTCGACGTCGCCGGCCGCTGTGTACGCTTCGACCAGCGCTCGCGCCGCCGCTTCGTCGGCCGGGGCGATCTCCAGGATGGTGCGCCACGTCGCAACGGCAAGGCCATCGCGAGCGTCGGCCGGGAGATCCTTGGCCTCAATCACTGCGATAAGGTGAAGAATTTCGACTCGTTCCGCAGACGCGTCCTCGGGAAGGCGCCCGAGCTTGTCGCGCTGGTGCCCGATGCGCTCTTCGTGGCGCCCGAGGGCGAAGAGCAAGCGATCGACAGCACGGAAAGCGACGTCCCCGTCGGGGGCCCCTCGATGGGCGCGCAAGTTGAGAGCGAGGGCGCGGCTCTGGTTCTCAGCGCCGCTCGCGAGCTCGAAGAGCGTCGCGGCACGGAGCGCGAGGCGGACGGTGACGTCGTCTTCCTCGGCACGCGCCGCAAGGATTTTCTCAAGAAGCTCGGCGAGGTCGAGAGGCGTCCCCCGCCGTCCGTCAGCCGCTTCACCGGCGCGTTCTGCGAGGCGCTCAAGCTCCTCGAGCGGGCGCTCCGCGGAGGCATCGAGGGAAAGCGCGGCCGCATGGGCGGCAAAGGCGGCGCCCGCATCGTGGCGCTCAAACTCATGAATTTGCGCGGTATTCGCAAGGAGTTCACGACGAGCGGCGAGGTCCTCACCCCCTTCCGTGGCGAGCACGAGGCGGCGCTCAAGCACGCGCACGACAGAATCCCACCGGCGGCGGTCGCGGAGGGCCCCTTCCAGAATTTCGGCGGCGCGGAGCGCTCGCTCGCGGTCGTTGCCGTCGGCCCAAGCAAAGAGCAGGGCAAGGGCGCTCCCCGGCGGCGCCACTTCGGCATCGTCGGCGACCGTCGGCGTCACGGCGAGCGCCGCCTGGAGGACGTCAAACGCCTCGTCGACGTCGCCGGTCTTGTCGGCCAAGACCGCAGCAACGGCCGTCCCGCGGGCCGCTTTCTCAGCGGCGTCGTCGACGGTGTCGATACGGCCACGAAGAAGCGTCACGAGGTCTCCCCAGCGCTCTTCGGCCGCAAAAAGCCGCTCAAGCCCTTCAAACGCCGCCGTTTCGTAGCGCTCGGCGAGCACCGCTTCGAAGGTCTCGATGGCGCGCCCCGGCTCGCGGAGGGCCCCTTCAAGGAGCGCCCCCAAACGGAGACGCGCGGCAATGCGTGCATCTTCCCCGTATTCCGCCGTCGCCCGCTGCTCAAGAACTTCTGCGAGGCGGCCGGGGGCGTCCAGTTTTGCGAGTACCCCCTCAAGCGGAACCAGCACCGCCAAGTCGGCAGGACGAAGCTCCAGCGCCCGCTCCAAGTACTCGCGCGCCGCCTCGGCGTCGCCGAGTTCTTCCGCACTGCGCGTACCAATTTCGAGAGCAAGTTCGCCACGAAGTGAATCGTCGGGGAGTTCGGAAAGCACATCCCGGAAGAGACGGAGGACGCGAACGCTCCCCTCCCCC
>JAAFHJ010000541.1 GCA_013298325.1 Myxococcales bacterium
GAAGGCAAACCAGGTGGTTTCGCCGATCGTCACCACGCGCGCGGCGAAGTTCGGCGGTCGGCGATCGAGAATGTGATGCAGGGCTCGCCCGGCGGCGAGAACGGCCTTGCGTGAATTCTTCGAGCCGATTCCGAAGTAAACGCCTCGGGTCGATGTCGCCCGCGGCGTAGCTGGCGCCCCAGTCAAAGTGGGCCCGCCGTCTCTCGCGACGCCGCTACCAGCAATTCTGCTGGCGGTCGCGAACGGACGGGCCCCAGTCAAAGTGGGCCCGCCGTCTCTCGCGACGCCGCTACCAGCAATTCTGCTGGCGGTCGCGAACGGACGGGCCCTTGTCTTTGTGGGCCCGCCGTCTCTCGCGACGCCGCTACCAGCAATTCTGCTGGCGGTCGCGAACGGACGGGCCCCTTGCAACGTGAACAACGGACCGCTCATGGCGCGAGATCCTAGCGCGGGCACCCGGTGAGCGACGTGATCCAGGAATCGATGAGCGCGGCGCCCGTCGTATCCACTTTGGTGGTGCCGAGCGGCGGCATGCCATAGGCGTCCCGCCGGTGCGCGCGCAGCGAGATCACGCTGGTGCTGGGACTTCCCGGGGAAACCAGCTTGGCAGACGCAACGCCGAGGTTACCGAGGGTCGCGTCTACGTTGCATGTGTTGGTCGCCGAAAATGGAGTCGCGAGCCTCAGGTCCATGGTGCCTCGAGGCCCACCGAGCGGTTGATGGCAGTGGGAGCAGTTGGCCCCCAAATACGACCGCGCCCGGTCCTCGAGCGAGCCTGTTCCGGCGGGATCGCTCATGACTTTGCCGGCAAAGCCTGTGAGCGCGCCTTGCGGGACGAGCCCAATGTGCTCCCAGGTGACCGCCTGATCGCTGTTGCGCCCGGTCGATGCATACTGCACGTTGCGTCGCAGCTGCGGCGCCGAGATGCCGAGCAGGCGTCCCGCCGCCGCCGTGTGGCAGAGAAGACATTCTCCGCGCGACGGGAACAGCCACGTTTGGCCGCCCACGACCGTGCTCGCGCCCCCCGGAAGCAGGTCGGCATCGGAACCGTCGGCGCGGAACCGGTACGAGTAGCCGCTCCACGCGCCGTCGCTGTGGCGCATGAGGAGGCGTGTTTCGACGGCTTTGCCCCCAAGGCGGAAGGTCTTCTCGACCACGCTGCCGATCGGCAAATCGATGCGTCCGTTTGCATCGACCGTCGCCTTCGCCCCGTCGGGCAAGGCGACGAAGCGGGTCTTCTCGGCGCCGTCGCTGTAGAGCGGCGAGATCACATCGTAGGGGACGAGGCCCGCGGCAGGCTGGTCTGGCTTCCCCGGGAGAACACATCCGGTATCCGAGAGTTTGGTCGGAAATGTGTCCACACCGGGGGTGCCCTGGCGTTCTAGTTTGTAAAGCGCGGACCCGAGCAAATCGACGGCGTAGAGCTCACCGTCGAGGCCTTCGGCAAAGGAAACCCACGAGCCATCGGGACCGCCCTTGTTCAATTGGATGGGAAGATAGGCGCCGCCACCGTTCTCCCCGAGAGCCCAAATTTCCTTGGTCACGTAGTCGCCATAGATGTATTTTCCACGCAACTCCGGAAGGGCATTTCCGCGATAGACATAGCCACCGGTGATGGATCGATGGGTCGCCCCGGCGACATGCTCGTAGGAAAAGATCGGGTCGATGAGATTCGCGGAGCTTGGACAGTGGGCGGCGTTGCCTGCCAAAAGTGGCGTCGCTCCCTCGCGGCAAGGCCATCCGTAGTTGCCGCCAGCCTGGACGCGATCGATTTCTTCGCTGGTGTCTTGCCCGATGTCTCCAAGCCAGAGATCTCCTCGGTCGCGGTCGAACGAAAGGCGCCACGGGTTGCGGAAACCACGGGCGAAAGTGAGGGGTTCGACGCCATCCTGCCCCGCTGCGAAGGGATTGCTTGGCGGGACGACGTACGTCCGGCCGGCTTGTGGAGGCGTCGTGACGTCTACGCGGAGCACTTTCGAGAAGAAGGTGTTCTTGCTCTGTCCGCGCCCAGCGACGTCATCGCAGCAGCCGCTGTCCCCAAATGCAACATACAGGTATCCGTCGGGGCCAAAGGCGAGGCCCCCGCCGGCATGGTCACCGAGTGGTTGGTCAAACGGTCCTACGACCGGGGCAGGTTGTCCGAAGGTGGCGCCGCCATCCGAAGACGTCAAACGGGCAAGCATCGTTTGCGTGCCGGTGGCGCCGCCGGTCTGGTTGAGATGCAAGAAGAGGCGGCCGTTCTGCGCAAAGGACGGATGAAACGCGAGATTCGTGAGGCCGCCGTTCCAGTCTTGTCGCACCGGGAAAGGCACCTGGAAGGAACTTTCGACGGCGCCGGTCGCCGCGTTGATGCGCGAAATTTTCCCTTGAAGCTGCGTCACGTACCAGTGTTGAGGATCACCCGGAGCTTGCGCCATGGCTGTGGGGAGGTTGAGCGCAGCGCCGCTAAAAATACGGTTCCAGCGAACGGCGATGGCATCTTGCGGTCTCGGCACCGCCTTGCACGTGGGGTTCGCCGGTCTCTCATCAAGCCCCCAGGCGGGCGCTACCTGCGCGTCTGCATCGGCACGGCTGCCATCGAGCTCCGTAAACGCGTCCATCGCCGCGTCGCCTGGCAAACTCGCATCGGAGGTCTCCGTGTCGGCTTCCGACCCGCAGGCAGCAAAGCCAAGGGGGGCAAGTCCCGCGAGCGCAAGAACCAGGGAAGCGACCAGCGTGCTGCGATTCATGCGCACAATCTAACCCGGAAGAAGACCATGCGATCGACGCACAGGACGTTGGCCTCTTCTTCGAGCATGCCCTTGATCAAGAAGCGCGCGCGCGTTGGGGGCGGTCAGTCCATCACGGAGGGATCTTCGTCGCTCAGCTGCGGGAGTGCGGCGACGAACGCCCAATCTTGAACCCCTCTTGCCGGGTGTCGCTCGAGAGACGTGGGGGCGACGTCTCCCCCTGACGGTCACTTCCCCGGCGTGTAGGCGGTGAGGACCTGTTCGGTCACGGAGGAGGCGCCGGCCGGGAGGCCTAGCGTTTCGATGCGCACCCGGGCCCAGAGGCCGTCGCGAATCGACCAGTTGATACGCTGCGTGAACGAGGACGAGGTGGTCTCGCCCGTCGGCTTGCGGTCTTCCCCGAGCACGGGGGTGACCGTGTTCACGGTCGTCGCGATCTCGAGGGTGTCGAGGTCGCCGATCGCGCTCGGGATCGTCTTGCGCGCGACGACCTCTCCGGTCCCGGTGGTGCGCCCCTGGGAGCAGTCCGTGTACTGGATCGTCCACTTCTTTCCGACCGCGAGAGGGAAGGAAAGGTAGTTGATCGACGGCGTGAAGCTGCAATTCCCCGTCGACACGACCTGCCCGTCCGTGTCGTAGACCAGCGAGAGGGACTGCCCTCCCTCGCTCGGAACGAATCTCCCGGAGAAGGACCCGCCCTCCCCCGCGAAGTCGACGACCGTGGTGCCCTCCGCCGTCGTCGTCTCGGTCCCGTTCTCGCCCGTCCGCGTCGTCGTCGTCCGGGTCGTCCAGGTCTCTCCCGCCTTGCGCTTCACGGCGCTGAACGAGGTGGCCGAGGCCGAGGTATTGCTGGCGCCACTGTCGTCGCTGCTGCTGTTCCCGCACGCGGTGAGAACGAGGACGAGGACGGACATGGCGGGGACGC
>JAAFHJ010000542.1 GCA_013298325.1 Myxococcales bacterium
TGCTCGGCATGACGACGCGGGAGCCCATCGGGAAGCTCCTGGAAGACACCTATCAGGAGCAAGTCGCCTAGCTCAAACCGCAGCGGGAATGCGGCGGGGTGAGAATCGTACGCCCCTGTGCTTTTTACATTGCGCGGCAATACCGCGTGACGTAGAGTCATCTGTGTCGACGGCGCACCACCACCAAGCGCTTCGGCAGAAAGCAAGGACACCATGAGCAACGTCACCAGCATCGCCCCCGTCGCCTTCACCGTCTCCGAGATTCGCATCGAGTATACCGCGCGCTTTTGGCAGGACGCCACGACCGAAGAAGCTGCGAAGCTCCAGGCCGCCTACGGCGCTCGCCTCGAAGCGGCATTCGAGGCCGCCTACCCAGACGCATCGGTCTCGCTTGAGATTGACCACCAGACCGTCGACGGCCGCCTTCGCGCGGTGGTCTGCCTCGACCAGGACTCGGATGACCTCTACGCGCCGATCATCCCCGGCATCGAGCGCTTCCGCGACGAGGTCGAGTCGAACCTCAACGAAATCGCAAACAAGACTTGGATGAGCGTTTGCGGGGACTTCTCCGCCATCGTCGCCGCCTGAATGCCTTCCCCGCCCACGCGGGGATCGACCCGTCTTTTCGCCGAGAGGACGCGCGAGTCTTCCCCGCCCACGCGGGGGTTGAAGGAAACAAAAGACCCACGACGGCTACCACACCGTCGGGGGTCACGCGCCGCGGCAAGGACGTCGCGGCGCGCCTGGGAGAGGCGAGAATACCATGGACGAAGCTGCATTCGCAAAACTGATCGCCGGGGCCCGCATCGCGGCGCACGTCAATTCCGACTACGCCCGCGGCTACGAACTCGGGGCGCGGCGCGCTCACCACGGCATCGAATTCGACCCCCGCCGCGGCCTGCACGCCGACTGGGTTCGGCGCGGCACGCGGCACGATCCGAGGCCGCTCCTCAACGAGCGGCGCGGCTACCGCGACGGTTTCGCAGGGCGCCGCGCGAATCCCGAGGGGCTCGGAACGAGGGGGACGGAGACGCGGACGGGTAGCGCATCGCTCAACCTGCGGATCCCGATCGAGCTTGCCGCACGCGTCGACGCGGCTGCCGATGCGGCCGGGAGCTCCCAGTCGGCATGGGTTCGCGAGGCCATCGAAGCAAAGCTGGGAGGCGGGTGATGGGCATCGACCACCGACACCTTCGGTCACAGAACGCCCGCCGGGACGCGCAAGCTTTCTGGATGCAGCATCGAAAGCCTGGAGGCTGCTCAGGCGCGCGCGGGCGATGCATGTACGGGAAGGGCCACAGGTGCGGCTACTGCGGGACCCGGCGTTTCCGAAAAGCGGCCGCTCGTACGTGGGCCGCCCGGCGCTCGTGGAACTTCTATCCGCTTCAGCCAACGCGGCCGTTCCCGAGCAAAGGAAAAGCCCCATCGGTCTCCCGAGAGGGCTAGGCAGCATTCGCCCGGTGGGGCGCCCCTTCGCTTGCGCGACGTGCGCTTTCGGCGTCCAACTCGACGCCCACTTCGCGGAGTGCATCGGCGAGGCGCATCGCGTCGGCGACCATCGCGTGCGGGACCGGCATAGCTTCGCACGACACCTCGCCCGGCTTCGGCGCCGATTCGCCTTCCGGCACGTCGTTGTAGCCGGCCTCGATCTTGGTCTTCCCGTCGCCCGAGTCGCAGGTCTTGAAGCCCCGCTCGCGGAGCCAAAGGACCGTGGCGCGGATGCCCGGATCGAGGTTGGCAGGGTCGAATTCGTCGTCGCTCATGGGTGCGTAGTTGCTCATGTTTCCTTGTGGTTGAACTATTCGGCGTTTCCGAAAGGTTCGAAGTGTGCGCAGTTCCTAGACTTCCAGCGGACGCGCGTCCGGAACGCCACCGCGGCGCCCGGCTCGTAGAGGGCCACCGCCGAGACGTCGGTCATCGCGGCGAGTTCGCCGATGACCTCTTGCACCAGTGCCTCCGCGGAGGGCCACGGAGCATCGCCGGCGACCACCACGCGGGGAGGAGCCGCCACGCCTCCGTCAATCCGAGGGCACGGAGGCGCGCCAAGGCGGACGTCAGGCGGTAGCGAGGCGTCGTCTTCACGGCACGCAGTCTAGCGTTTCGGCACGCAGGATGCGCCGCTCGTCTCGCGCCTGCACGAGGTACCGCGCGCGACGGTGGCCGGGGAAGCCGGCGCACGGGAGGCACGACCGGCCATCGAGGCAGCGGTGGCGCTTCACGACGGCGCTCCGACGATGCCGGAGATCCCCGCGTAACCAGGGAACTGCGTCGACGTCCCGAAGCCGAGCGTCAGCGCGAAGTGCGGCACCAGCGATTCGGGGAGGTCGTCCGACGACAGGTGCTCGATGGCGCCGTTCGCCCGGTCCGCCGGGTCTACGACGACGAGTGAATACGAGGTGCGGTCGGTCTTGTTGACGCGTCGGAAGCGTCGCCATCGCCCGCCGTTCCCGCCATCGCCGTCAATCGGTTGATGCATGCGCGTTACACCTTTCGCACGAGGCGGAGCCCTTGGGAGTAGTCGTAGAAGCTGGCGATATGCTTGTGGTAAACAGGCTGCCAGACGGAGCCGTTGCGGCGGTGCCAGCCGTAGAGGGCGAGGCCCTGCGGGGTCTTGATGACGTCCTTGTGCGTCCCGACCACGAGTTGATCGCGTTCGACGCCGGCGAGTTGCGACGCGACGATCCACGCGTGACGCTGGCAGTTGATCGTCAGCTTCTCGGTCGTGTTCGTGAGGGGCGTTGGTTCCACGTGGAAGTCGGCCGCCTTGGCGATGGCGTCCACGAGTTCCTTCGTGGGGAGCTCGCAGCCGTAGGCGGCCGCCACGGTGGGAGCGTCGCCGATGGCGATGGGTGCCCACGGGACGGGAGCGACGCGCCATCGCTCGCCGGCGAGTTCGACGATCGGCCATTCGTCGACTGGGATCGACGGGAGGAGCGTCGGCGCGGGCGACCAGCGGGTGAGGGCGGCGGGGGTCACAGATTGAACCGCCGCATAAATTCCTCGTAGCCGGCGAGGTGGCGCAGCGGCCCGATGCCGTCGGTTCGGCTACTCGAGACTTGCGCGTGAGCGACGATGCCCGCGCGCGGCGTGCGGTCGCTCATGAGCCCCTCGTCCAGCGTGAGGATCGCGACGTCGGCGAGGCCGGGGACGTAGCCACGGAGCCACTGGACGAGCGTCACCAGACTACCGAGTTGTTCCGGCATCGGCGGCACGTAGAGGCCGGGGCCCAGACGCTTGTCGACGCCATTCATCCGCGACTCTTGGAGACGCGGCGCCGACGCCCACGGCTCGCCCCATGGGCCGCCTGGCTGCGGTTTGCTGTACGGCGAGCGGTCGGTCACCGGGCACGCTACCTCGATGCCGATATGGTCCGGAGACCATCCCGACGCGTGCCAGGGCGCCTCACCGAGCAGGTCGGCGCACTGGATGATCGTGCCATCCACGTCGATGAGAAGCTGCGCCCCGATGGATTGCCCGCGCCACGCGTTGAGGGCAGACGCCGCCGACGGTCCCGCCGTCTCGTGAAGGACGATCCCCTTCAGCGGTCGGGCGGAGTCGCGACGGGGGAACTTAAAGCCGCGTTCTTGGCGCGCGAAGGGGACGAGGAGCGTCACGGCTCAAAACCCCTTGATTGCAACGTAG
>JAAFHJ010000543.1 GCA_013298325.1 Myxococcales bacterium
CTTCGGCTGCGCGGCGTCGACGTCCTCGATCCCGAGCCGGAACCGGGCGCCCGCGTCCGCTTGCGGCTCCATCTGATCCCCCAGCTCGGTCCGGAGGTCACGAAGGTGATCGAAGTCACGTTGCCGGCTGAATTTGCAGGAGAAACCGTAGACTTGGATGTTCAGCCCGGCTGGGAAGTCGCCCGCGACGTCGCCGCCCCGGAGACCCTCGACCAGCTCCTGGCAAACGCGAAAAACGCGAGCTTCGAGCCGAAGGGGATCGTCGTCTCGTACCGACTCCCCGCCGCCGTCGGCCTCGCCTATCGGGGGCACGTCGCGACCCGCCTCCCGTCATTTGCCGTGGAAGCGATGCGTTCCCAGCGGACCGACGTCGCCGCCGAGACGATCCCCACGGTGCGCCGCGTCCCGGTCCCGATGGACGTCTACCTGGAAGGGCGCGACCGCGTCCGCGTGAAAATTCGCTCGGTTGTGCGTTGAAATCTTAGGAGCAGCCCCTTCGTATGCGTCGCCTGACTTTTTCGGCCGTCCTCGCCCTCGCTTTCTCTGTCGCCAGCGAGGCTTCCGCAGTGGGGCCGCGCACCTTCGCCCTTGAGGGGCTCGACCGCATGCAAGGCGGCGATCTCACAGACGTAACCGTCGCTGCCGATGGCACCGTCACCGCCGGGCTCCCGCTCGGGAAAGTCCTTCTCCCAGACGCAACCACCGCGTTCGCTGCCCTCGACCTCGGCGGCGGCGAAGCGCTCATCGCGACCGCCCCCGACGGAAAAGTCTTTTCCGTAAAGGGGGATACAATCTCCCTCTACGCCGAGACGAAGACGCTCGCCGTGACCGCCCTCGCCAAAGGGGCCGACGGAAAGGTCTACGCCGCGACGCTCCCCGAGGGGAAAATCTTCCGCTTGGAGCGCGGGAAAGCAGAACTGTTTTCGACACTTCCCGTGGAAAACGCCTTCGCGTTGGTCGCCACGAAGCAGGGGCTCTTCGCCGCCGGCGGCGAGCCGGGGCAGGTCTTCCGCATCGACGACCGCGGCAAGGCAGAAAGCTACTGGAAATCCGAGGAGTCCCAGATCGTCTCCCTCGCCGCCGATGACGCAGGAGCGCTCTATGCCGGCTCCTCAGGGAAGGGATTGCTCTACAAAATCAGCGGCCCCGGCCGTGCGACCGTCCTCCACGATTTCCCCGGCGAAGAGGTCAAGGCGATCGTCGCCAGCAAGGGGGCCGTCTACGCCATCGGAAACGAATACGGCGAAGCCCCTGAACTCACACGTAAATCTCCGGGAAACCGCCCACCGGGCCCTGTCGCTGGCACGCGCGCCCGCGCCGGCAAGGGGACGCTCGTCCGCGTCGATGGCAACGGACTCGTCGAAACACTCTGGAAAAGCAGCGATTTTGGCTTCTCTGCCCTCACCCGAGAAGCCGACGGGCGACTCCTCGTCGGGACCACGGCAGAAGGGCGCGTCTATCGCGTCGACGACGACCACGCCACGAGCCTACTTTTCGACGGCGAAGAGCGCCAAATCGCAGCGATTTTCCCCGGCAACGACGGCTTCGTGATCGGGAGCGACCCGGTTCTCTTCCGGCGGCGCCTCCCAAGCGGGACCTCGGAGCCGACGTGGACCTCCAAAGCGCTCGATGCCGGTCTGGTCGCCCGTTTTGGCGCGATGCACTGGGAGGCGAGCGGCGCCGTAACCATCGAAACACGCAGCGGAAATTCCCAGGTCCCCGACGGCACGTGGAGCACCTGGGGCGCCGCGAAAAACGGAGGCTCCGTGGCAAGTCCCGGCGCCCGCTTCCTGCAGGTCCGCGCGCGCTTCGGCGGCGATCGACGCGGGGAACTTCGCGGCGTAAGCATCAGTTTTCAAACAGAAAATGCACGCCCGATTGTCACCGACGTGACCGTCGCGGCAAAGGGGGGACTCCTCACGCGTGAAGCCGGCAGCGGTCTCGTCGCCAGCGGCGCCGAACCGGGAAAGCGCGACGCGACCGTCCACGTGACATGGAAAGTCGAAAACCTCGACAACGACCCGCTCCGTTACCGCCTTGCGTTCCGTCGAGACGGGCAGGCGGCGTTTCGTGACCTCCAGAAGCCCGAAGAATTCCTCACAAAAACCGAGTTTGACTGGGACACCTCGTCCCTCGCCGAGGGGCGCTACACGGTCCGCGTCGAGGCCTCCGACGATGCGGCAAACCCGCTCGGCCTCGGTCGCCGCCATTCGCTCGTTTCCGAAGTGGTCATCGTCGACAACACGGCGCCGACGCTCGCCGCGCTGACCCTCGACGGACGCCGTCTCCGTGCGACCGCAAAGGACGGCACGTCGCCGGTCGCACGGGTCGAAGTCGCCGTCGACGGACGCCTGGAATTCCGGGCGCTGGCGGCACGCGACGGCCTTTTTGACAGCACCGAGGAGGCCGTTGACGCCGATCTCGCCCCGCTCGTGCCGCCGGGGGCCCACCTGGTCGTCGTGCGCGTTTGGGATGCGGTCGGCAACGTGGCGACCCGCGAAATCGATGCCCGCTGAGCCTGCCCGCGACAGCAATGTCACGGCAGGCGTCGACGAACGCCGATCGCGACGCAGGTGAGACGCCCCTTTCCCTGCAAAAAAGGCGAAGCGAACCCTCCGCCTGGGCCATCGGCACGGGTCGTGTATCACGACGAAATCCTATGCGCCGAAGCCTCGCCCCAATCGCCCTTGTCGCCGCGCTTCTCGCGTCGATAGGCGCGTGTGCGGATGTCGGGGCGACGAGTATTGAAACCGATGCCAGCGTGGGCGTCGATGCGACGCCCACGAACGATGCTGGCGTCAACGTCAGCGATTCGGGAAGCGGCAGCAATGCCGCGGTCAGCCCGCTCTGCAAACGACCGGTCGAGAATTGTGCCCTCGACGCGGTCACCTGCATGGCAAGCGTCTCGGATGCCGGCCCACGCGGCGGCGGGAGTGATGCAGGCGTAACGGACGCAGCGACCCAGCGGGACGTCGGGGCGCTCGATGCGAGCGCGACCGACGGCAGCGCCGATGCCGACGCGGGCACGGATCTCGCCGCCCTTCGCTGCACCGCCGATGCGCGCGCGACGAGCTGCGAGGCGGCCGGGACGGGGGCCGACGGCGATTCGTGCGGTCGCGATAGCGATTGCGCGGCCGGATTTGCATGCACCCGCGCTCCGGGGATGGCCGGCGCCAAAGGGGGCCAATGCCGCCGCTACTGCTGTGCAGGGAGCTGCGCCGCTGATGGGACCGGAAAGAAGTTCTTCTGCGACGTCCAGGCAAAGACGGAAGGCGTCCTCCCGGCCCCCGTCTGCATGCCGGTCCGGCCCTGCCGCCTCCTCCAGCAGGGGGCTTGTGAAGCGGCGGAGACGTGCTCGCCGGTCATCCAGGGGTCGAGTTCCTGCGTCGCCGTCGGCACCGCTACGGAAGGGATGTCCTGCGACGAGGACCACTGCGCCGATGGCTTCGTCTGCCTCGGCGCGCCTGGGGCCCGCAAGTGCAAGCGTCTCTGCCACGACGGACTCCGCCCCTGCCCGACCGGCGCCCAGTGCGTCGGTGGCTACCCCTACTTCGATGAAGAGGGTTTCGGCGTCTGCACCACCGGCCTCGTCGCCGGCAAGTAGCCTGGTCCGGGCCAGCCAAATTTCGGTCGG
>JAAFHJ010000544.1 GCA_013298325.1 Myxococcales bacterium
GGCAAAGTCTTTGTCGGAGCTCACGATCACGACCTCATGACCGGCGAGGACGGCCGCTTCGGCGAGCGTCGCGATCACGTCGTCGGCTTCGAGGCCAGGGACGCGCAACATCGGGTAATTATAAGCACGTACGAGCGAATCGATGAGCGGGAGCTGCTGGGCAAGCTCCTTCGGCATCGGCGGCCTGTGCGCTTTGTATTCGGCGTACTTGGCGTCACGAACCGTCGGTCCCGGCGGATCAAAAATGACGGCACCAAGCGTCGGTCGCTTGCCGGAAAAGAGCTTCGTGAACATCGTCGCGAAGCCGAAAGCGGCGTTTGTCGGTACGCCGTCCTTGGTTTTGAGGTGCGGTGGGAGCGCGAAAAAAGCGCGGTACACCAAGGCAGAACCATCGACCAAAACGACGCGAGCGCTCATCGGCGAGGGGAGTATCACAGGCGTCGGCGACGTCGAGTTTGCGGCAGGCCCCAAGTTTCTTGTCATCGACGGCCGACGTGCGCATGCTCGGCACCGCTATGGCCACCTACCGCAACCAGGATCTCGCAGAGGCGTTTGACGAGCTTGCTGAGCTCACCATTCTCGACGAGGGGGATCCGCAGTCCTTCCGCGTTCGTGCCTATGAAAATGCGGCACGTGCCATCGCCGGTGCCGACGTCGAGGCAGCTACTCTCACCCTCGCCCAGCTGCAGAAGCTTGAAGGAATTGGCAAGAGCGGCGCGACGAAAGTGCGTGAGCTGGTCGACACCGGTTGCATGGCGAAGCTCGAAGAATTGCGATTGAAGCACCCCCTCGAAGTCCGCGCACTCGCGAAGCTGCCGGGCATCGGCCCGAAGACCGTGACGAAGCTGCGTGCGGAGGCGAATGTCCATTCGATCGACGACCTCCGTGCGGCGATTGCTGCGCAAAAAATTCGGACGATCAAAGGGCTTAGCGCGAAGACCGAGGCGAAGTTCGCGCAGGTGATCGCCGAACTCGACGCCCAGGGCGTGATCGGACGGACGCCGATTTCCGTGGCATTGCCGCTCGCCCGTAGGCTCGTCGAACAGTTGAGGCAGGTGCCTGGCGTCGAACATGTCTCCTACGCAGGTTCGTTGCGGCGTTTCCGGGAGACCGTTGGCGATATCGACCTCCTTGTGGCCGCCACCGATCCGGCGGCGGTGATGGAGACGTTTGTCGGGTTTCCGCAGGTGGATCGCGTGCTCGTTCGCGGCGAAACAAAGACGAGTCTGTTGACGCGGCGCGGGACGCAAATCGACCTACGCGTCGTCGCCGCTCACCAGATCGGCGCCGCCCAGCTCTATTTTACCGGCTCGAAAGCGCACAACGTGGCTCTCCGGCAGCGGGCTCTGAGCCGCGGCTGGACGCTCAACGAGTACGCGCTCGCCGAGCTTGACGGGGGCAAGGTCATCGCGAGCGAAACCGAGGAGGCGATTTACGCGGCGCTCGGTTTGGCTTTTGTGCCGCCGACGTTGCGCGAGGGGGCTGGAGAGATCGAAGCGGCGGAGCGTGGTCAGCTGCCGGCCCCCTTTGGCGCCGTAAATGGCGATTTTCACGTGCATACGACGACTTCGGGCGACGGCCAATCGACCCTCGACGAGATGGTCGAGGCAGCGCTCGCGCGCGGCTATCGGGTCCTTGCGATCACCGATCACGCCGAGGGGACGGTCTCGGGCGCGCCTCGCGAGGCCTTTGAGCTGCAGCATGCACGCATCGTAGCGTGGCGCGAAAAGCTCGGAGATCGTTTGCTTTTGTTGCATGGCGCCGAGTTGAATATCGGCCCAAACGGCGAACTGGACTACGACGCGGAGTTTCGCGCGCGTTTCGACTTCTGCGTCGCTTCGGTCCACGATCATATGGATTTGCCGAGGGAACAGCAGACGGCCCGCATCGTTCGCGCGATGCAGGATCCTGCGGTGCGTTCGATCGGTCACCTCAGCGCGCGGATGATTGGCGCCCGCCCGGGCATCGACCTCGATTACGACGCCATCGTGGAGGCTGCCGCGCAAACAGGCACAGCTCTTGAAGTAAACGGCGCGCTCCCCCGGCTCGACCTCTCGGAGGAAGCGCTCCGTCGAGCCGCGAAGCACGACGTCAAACTGCTCTTCACGAGCGACGCGCATCACGTCGATGAGCTTGGGAACGTCGCGCATGCCGCGACCTACGCGGCGCGCGCGTGGGTCGACCCGGCCCGGGTCCTCAACACGGGCGATCCGGCCCGGCTCCTCGAGTGGCTAAAATCAAAATCGAGCTGAGAGCTGGATTTAGAGAAACAAGATCAAACAAATGGGCTCGTTTGGGGAACGCCAAACGAGCCCATTTGCATGCATAGCGCATCGAAATCTACCGCGGATCCCCTCAATTCCGCCGCTCTCCCGCCAAAATCCCTCTCCTCCTCCCCGATTCGCCCTCTCCCGCCCGCAATCCCGTACTCCTTCCCCAAAATCCCAAGACTCAAGACGCACGAAAACAGACCCCCTTTCGAGAGCCTGTTCCTCACTATTCAATTCCAACTCCGGCGCACGGGTCAGCCCGCGCTGCCGGCGCGCTTACGCCGCAGGCAACGGCACGTACGCCTCGCGCGGGTACCCGTACACGAAGTGCATTTTCCCCGTCCCCGCGGGGAACGTCACGCGCCTTCTACCCCCCTTCGCCCGTTCCCGTGCGATCCGGTGCGCCTTCCGAAAGGCACGCATTTCCGCGATCAATCGCTTCGCCGTCGCGAGATCTCCCGCCGTTGTGAGTCGCGGCACACGTCCGCCAAATTTCTCGTAGGTCTTCGCGCGGGAATGCGGATTCGTCGCGAGGACCCGCAGTCGCCCGGCGAACCTCCCTGAATGACGGCGCCGCGCCGCCTTGATCTTCTTCGAAAGATGGGTCGCCACTTGGGTCGCCATTTCGGTAACGCTCCCAAAGAGTGCCACCGCCTCTTTCGGCGCACCCATCCGAAATTTCACCGCCGGTGCATGGGTCTTATCCTTCTGAACCAGGTACTCGCGGGGCCGCGCTACGACCGTCGTCGCCCCAAAGAGGTCTTCCACCGCGGAGATCATCCCCGGCCACTCTTCCGGCGACGCCACGAGCCCGGCTTCGACGGGATTCGCCATTGCATACGCAATCTTGTCGGCGATCGCCGTCGTGCCTTCGAGGCGGTTGTAGGTCCCGTCCGGCTTGTCAAACACGCTTGAAGGGAGCCCGTAACGGACCTTCACCATGTTCGCGAGCATCGCGTTCCGTTCTTGAAGGAACATCGAGATCTCCCCCCGACGATCAAACAGGACTTCATGCATGTGATTCGACATCACACACACGGCGATCACCTCGATGCCGTAGGCCTCCGCGTAGCGGGCCGTCGCGTATTTGTAGAGCTGCTCAACGCTTGAAGCGTACGCGCCGCCGCGGTCGTGGTTCGGCGTCAGCTTGTGGGCGCGCTCCACGCAACGCCGTGTGACTTCGTAAAAGGTTCCGGGGAGCGGAGAACGCGCTTGTCTCCGCCCGTCGAGACGCCGGATCGGAGAACGCGCTTGTCTCCGCCCGTCGAGACGCCGGATCGGAGAACGTTTCCAGGCAGTTCCGCGCCGTCTCCCGCTTCGCGGACCTAGGCGTCGCTCCGGTCGAGGAGCATCGCGTCCCCG
>JAAFHJ010000545.1 GCA_013298325.1 Myxococcales bacterium
CCGATCTGATGCGCCCCATCTCCTTTTCGATCTTGGTGAGATCTTCTTCGGAGAAGGTGCCTTCCGCACGGGAGAAATCGTAATAGAAACCGTCTTCGATCGCCGGTCCGATGGTGACCTTGGTCCCTGGGAAGAGGCGCTGCACGGCGTCGGCCATGACGTGGGCGGCCGAGTGGCGAATGACGCGGAGGCCGTCGTCCTCCGTCGCACGGACCAGCTGGAGCTCCTCGGCGGTCGCCGTCAGCGGCGTGTGGACGTCAAAAATCTTCCCGTGCAGACGCACGGCGACGACGTCTTTGTCGAGTTTGCCCAAGAGTTCGCGAGCGGTTTTCCTCTCCATGCGCCTCGCCTACCACATTCGCGAGGGGCGGTGGCCGCTCCTTCGGCGCGGAAGCACACAGGTTTGCAAGATCGTTTCGGTGTCTCGTCCGTTCGAGGCGCGCCATGAAAATGCTTCGCCTCTCTTTCGCCCTCGCCCCCCTCGCCCTGAGTGCCCTCGTCGCGTGCGCTTCGCCGCCGCAAGCAGCGCCCGTCCCCCCGACGCCGGCCGCTTCGGCAACGCCATCCGGGGCGCCCCTTAGCACCCGCGAACAAATCGTAGACCGGGCAGCTACCTGCGCCGCTCAGTCCCCCTTCTTTGGCAAGGGCGTGGGGGGTTCGCCCCTTCGCAGCGCGAAAGAGGCGCAGGTCGAACCGCAAAAAAGCGATGCGAATCTGTGGGTTGTGCACCTGCCGGAGACAACGGCGACCACAGTCCCTAGCGGGCTCGACCTCTACGTAAACGGCCGCGACGGCGCGTGCAGTATGGCGCCGATGGATTGAGTTCCGTTAGCATTCCTCAATGAACTACCGCGAGAGCGCCGAAACGATTCTGGTCGCCGCGTCCAACGGCGAGGTGCTCGCTCGCGACCTCCGCAGCGGCCGACGGCGCTGGATTTTTGCGCTGCCACGGACCCCGGATGTGCCGGTCGGAACAATCGCTTCGGCGCTCACGCGGGTCGCCATTTCTCAAGGAATCGTGCTGGTTTTCGGCGTCGAAACGGTCGCTGATCGGCGGCGCACCTACGGCTTTGGCGCCCTCCACGTGTTGGTCGCCGTCGACGTCCACGACGGGCGAGTTCTTTGGCGGAACGTCCTCTACGAGGCCGATCAGGCGCACCCGCCGGGGACGCTCCTCGTGGAAGAAGGGGTCGCGGTGGCGACGACCGCCTACGCGACCGCCGCCTACGAAATTGCCGGCGGGAAGCTCCTTTGGGCAGAGAAGAACCGACCGTTGCCCGACCACGCTGAAGGGGTCTCCCCGGCGTGCGGCGTCGCGCTGGCGGTCGCCGGCAACGCCGTCCAGGCCGACGCCGCCGGTTAACCGCGGAGGCTGGCGTTCACCGCCGCGGCGACGCGTCGCCCGTCGGCGAGGGCCCACACGACGAGGGATGCGCCGCGGGAGGCATCCCCTGCAACATACACGTTTTTTCGCGAGGTCTCCCCGGTCTGCGGGTCGGCGACGATACGAGCGCGCGAATCTACAGAAATACCGGCCTTTGTGAGCATTTCGACCATCTCAACCGCGACGAATCCCGTCGCGACGAACAGGTGGTCGGCGGGGAGCGTGAAGGTGCTCTCGGGGATGTCGGTCAGGCTCCCATCCATGTATTCCACATGAACAAGTTCCAGCCCGGCGAGGCGGGTCCCGCTTGCGTCGGCGAGGAGGCGGGTGGTGCGTACGGCGAAGGTGCGCGTGCAGCCTTCGTCGTGGCTCGTGGAGGTCCGTAGGGTCATCGGCCAGGCGGGCCAGAGGTCGCTTGCGCCGCGCTCTTTGGGCGGTTCTGGCAGCAATTCCAACTGGGTGACGCTGGCAGCGCCTTGGCGGTTCGACGTCCCGACGCAGTCGGCGCCGGTGTCGCCTCCACCGAGGACGACGACGTGCTTCCCGTGCACATTGCACGAATTCGGACGATCACCGGCGACCTCGCGGTTTTGAGCTTCGAGAAAATCCATCGCGTAGTGGACGCCCCCAAGAGACGCCCCGTCGACGCTGGCGCCAGAAACGGTCGTCGACAGGCCGAGCGGCCGCGGAACACGGGCCCCGAGGGCGAGAACGACGGCGTCGTAGTCGGCGGCAAGCGCTTCAAGTTCCACGTCTTTTCCGAGCGCGACGCCGACGCGAAAGGCGACCCCTTCCGCTTCGAGCTGCCGCTGCCGGCGATCAATCAGCTCTTTTTCGAGCTTAAAATCGGGAATTCCGTAACGAAGCAGTCCGCCGATTCGATCGTCACGTTCAAATACGGTAACGGCGTGCCCGGCGAGCGCGATATTGCGGGCGGCCGCAAGCCCGGCGGGCCCGGAACCGACGACGGCGACCCGCTTGCCCGTTTCGGCCGCGCGCGCCAACGGCGCGGCGTCGTAGGTGAGCGCGAGGTGGCGCTCGACGTCTTTGATCGTCACCGGCTCGCCGCGCAGGTTGAGGACGCACGACGCTTCGCAGGGGGCCGGGCAGACGCGGCCGGTCATCTCGGGAAAGTCGTTGGTCGCAAGGAGTCGCTCGCGCGCTTCGTCGTCGCGACCTTGGTAGACAAGGTCATTGAACTCGGGGATCAAGTTTCCAAGAGGGCACCCTTGGTGGCAGAACGGGATCCCGCAATCCATGCAGCGCGAGGCCTGCGCCTTGAGCGCCTCGCTCGCCGGCTCAACCACAAATTCGTGGTAGTTTTTCAGACGCTCAACGACCGGAAGAACCTTTGATTTGCTTCGTGGAACCGTCAAGAAACCGCGCGGATCACCCATGGTTCACCTCGATCGCTGCGCCTTCGGCGCGTGCAGACGGACGAGCGGCGGCCGCCCGACGTTTCTCAAGAAGGGCCGCGAAGTCTCGGCCTACGACGCGAAGGAAATGGCTGTACAGCGCATCCCCCTCGTCGAGGAGTTCTTTCGCACGCACGCTCCCGGTGCGTGCCCAGTGCTCGCTGAGGAGCCGATGGAGCTCGGCGCGATCGTCAACGTGATCGACGTCCGTCGTGACGATCGATTCCCGATTGAGACGCCCCTCAAACGTGTCGTGTTTCAGGATGTAGGCGGTGCCGCCGCTCATCCCAGCCGCGAAATTTCGGCCGACGGACCCTAGGATCACCACCGCCCCGCCGGTCATGTACTCGCAGCCGTGATCGGCGACCCCTTCGACGACGGCGAAGGCGCCGCTGTTACGCACGGCGAAGCGTGCCCCGGCGCGCCCGCGGAAGAAGGCGCGCCCGCTGGTGGCGCCGTACAAGCAGGTATTTCCTGCGATTACTGCGCTCGCGGCGTCGAAGGTCGCTTGGAAGGGGGGCCGGAGCGCGAGGATGCCGCCGGAGAGCCCTTTGCCGACGTAGTCGTTGCCGTCGCCGACGAGGGTGATCGTAAGGCCGGCCTCCAGAAAGGCGCCAAAGCTCTGGCCGGCGGTCCCCGTTGCGTGGATTTTCACCGGTTCGCCGGAGTGCGAACGGCCGCTAGAAGCGACAATGCCGGAGAGGTGGGCGCCGAAGGAACGGTGATGGTTTTCGAGGCGGACCGGAAGGTCGACGGTCGGGCTGCCGGGGAGCAGCGCGGCGCGCACCGCCGGCACGAGGCTCCGCTCGAGATCGGAGGCCCAGGCTCGCG
>JAAFHJ010000555.1 GCA_013298325.1 Myxococcales bacterium
CTTCGTGGATATGGTTTGACATCACACAAACGGCGATCACCTCGATGCCATAGACCTCCGCGTAACGCGCCGTCGCGTATTTGTAGAGCTGTTCGACGCTGGAAGCGTATTTCCCGCCCCGGTCGTAGTTCGGCGTGAACTTGTGGGCGCGGTCGACGCACCGTCGCGTGACTTCGTAGAAGGTGCCGGGGAGGTACTGCTGGGCATAGGACATCCCCGTCGCCCCCCACGTCGCGTACCAACCTGAATTCCCAGCAAATCTGGCCATTCACGGGCGGGTAGGGGGTGGCCCCGGCCGAATTTGCCTGGCCCGGGCCAGGGCCCCGAGCGCAAGTCGGCGTCGTCGCGTGCTCCGGCCGAGGGGGCCAGGTCGATCTTCGGGACCCCAAGGCAACGCCGCGCCGCGCGAATCGTGTGGGTGACAAAACAAAGGTTCGGGAAGCGGCCGAACGCACTGCGCGAACGCCAAATCGGCGACTGCGGAGTGCTTTTTGGTCCCGCGACAACAAGCGCCCCATGGATCCGAGCCACTTTTGCCTCGCGCCAATCAACGGCGCATGGATCCGAGCGTATTTTGCCTCGCGCCAATCAACGGCGCATGGATCCGAGCGTATTTTGCCTCGCGCCAATCAACGGCGCATGGATCTGAGCCACTCTTGCCTCGCGCCAATCAACGGCGCTTGGTCGCCTTGTGGTTCAACAGGCTGCGAGCCGAGTGACGCCCGCGCGGTTTTGCGGTATGGCGCGCCCGTGGCAAAGCCGAAGAAGAAGTCGAATGCGGAAGTGCGTGCCGAGCTTGAGGCGCTCTCGCGGGGCCCGGAGAAGCCGGTGGCGCCGCCGTTTGACTTGAAAAAGACCTACACGCGCGTCGCCATGATCGTCGGCGGGCTCTGGCTGCTTGCCGGGCTCGTGCGCGCGGTAACCGGCCACAATTGGCCGCTGATCGCCGCCGGCGTGCTCTCCGTCGCCGCCGCCGGTGGGGTCTGGTGGATCGACAAAACCATGAAGAAGAACCTTGCCTTGCAAGGGATCCTTCAGAACGCCGATACGCCGGAAGGGCGTAAGGCGGCCCTCGAAAAGCTCGAGACCGACTTCAAGAAAGACGACGCCGCGGCCGCCCTCGCGAAGGCCCAGCTCGAAATGCAGGAGAACCCGCAGGCGGCGCTTACGACCCTCGAAGCGGTCGATCTTGCAAAGCAAATGGCGCCGGTCGCCAACCAGGTCCGCGCCATGCGCGCGATGATCCATCTCCAGCTGGGCGACCCGAAGTCCTCGCGGAAGCTCGTCGACGACCTCGACCTCGGCAAGCAGGACGACGACAAGATCCGCGCGATGTTCGCGACGGTCGCCGCCGAGGCTTGGGCCCGCACCGGCGACGCGCAAAAAGCGAAAGATACCCTCGACCTCTTCGACCCGGAAAAAGACACCTACGCGGAGCTCCGCATCCAAATGTGGCGAGCCCGCGCCTTCACGGCTGCGTCGCTTTCGGACATCAAAGGGATCGGTCGCGCTCTCCGGAAGCTCTCCGACACGAATCCGCACCTCCTCGCGATGTTCGTGAATCAAAAGAAGATTCACCCGCTCCTTGAGAAGGAAGCAAAGACGCTCCTGATGAAGAGCGGCCTCGTGCAGCGCCCCCAAATGCGCGTTCAACGCTGACGAGCGTGCCGGCCACCTCCGTCGCAAACTATTTGGAGGCGCTCCCCGACGACCGCCGCGTCGTTGTTGAGACGGTGCGGGCGCTCGTCCAGAAGAGCCTCCCACCTGGCTTCGAGGAGGGGATTCAATACGGGATGATCGGCTGGTACGTGCCGACGACCCGCTACCCGGCCGGCTACCGCGGCGACCGAAAGGTCCCATTGCCCTACCTGGGACTTGCCGCCCAGAAGAGCCACTTTGGGCTCTACGTCATGGCTCTCGGCCAGGACCCCGCCTACAAAGCTTGGTTTGTTCAGGCTTTTTCGGAGGCGCTCGGCGCTCCCGCCAAGCTCCCCGATTTCGGCAAGGCCTGCCTTCGGTTCAAGCGGCTTGAGGAGCTCCCGCTTGGGATGCTTGCAGACGCCTTCGCGCGGATCACCGTCGACGGCTGGATCGCGACCTACGAAGCTTCGCGCCCCTGACGCCGCAGCGTCATTCGAGGCCGATGCGCTCCAGGACGCGGATCGTCGTCTCCGGGAGGAGTTCGGCGGCGCAGGTCACCGGAATCATTGGATACTCCTTCTCGAGCCAGGCGCGCACCACCGCCCGGTGGGTGCCGGTTGCGAAGATGACGATCGGGCGACCGTGGCCTTGGCTGCGTGCCGCGTCGATCGCGCGTCGGGCGGAGCGCTGGAAATCGCGGGCGAGGGCAGGGGCGAGGAGCGGGGCGCCGGACGGCGCGCGTGGGGCGTCGGCGAGCATCGCCTCCAGCGTCCCGTCGACGGTCACGACGGCGACTTCGCCGGTCCCTGCGGTGAGTCGGTGGCTGAGCGGGCGGGTGAGGGCACGGCGCGCCATTTCGACGAGGTCGGCGCCTCGGCTTGTGCCGCCGTCGGCGACGATCGCCTGGAGGACCGGCCGCAAGTCGCGCAACGGAGTCCGCTCGCGGACGAGCGCCCGGAGCAGATCGGCGAACCGTGGGAGCGGGAGGATCCGCGGGACGGCCGCCTCGACAAGCGCCCGATTGCCGTCTCGCGCCACGCGATCGAGGAGGGTTCGCGCGGCAGAGACGTCCATGAATTCATCGGCATAGCGCGCGAGGACCGCCACCGCCTCCTCGGCGATCTCCGATACCGTCTGTGCGCCGACGAGCGGTTGAATCGGCACTTCGCCGATTCGGAGGAGGGGGCCCTCGGCGTTCGCCACGACCTCGATGGCGCCGATCGGGAGTGGAAGGCCGCTCCGTTCCGTCCAACTCGCGAGCGCCTGGCGGAGGGCCGCCTCGAGGCGCGACGTATCTCCGGCGCGTTTTGGGGGGAGCCCGATCGACCATGCGCGAAGCGGCGTCCGCGGGGGGACCGCACGACGCGTCGCAAGGATCCCGAGAGCGGCAAGCGCCGCCGCGACCCCGGCAAATGGGAGAAGCGGCAGGCCCGGCGCAACGCCGACAAGCAAAAGGAGCGGGGCCGCGAGGAAAAACGCCCGCGGCGCCCGCGCAAGGTCGACGCCGATGCGACCGCCAAGAGGGCCCTCGCCAGGATCGTCGTCGGAATCGTTGTCTGATCCGTCGCTGTCACTCGCGGCGCGCGTCACCAGAAGCGCTCCGGCCAGCGACGACAAAAGCGCCGGCAGCTGCATGGCGAGCCCCTCGCCGATGGCGAGCGTTCCGTAGCGGCCGACGGCATCGCCGAAGGCGAGATCGCGGTCGAGGAGGCCGATCGCCGTCCCGGCGGCAAAATTGAGGAATGTAATCGCCAGCGAGGCGAGCACCTCCCCGCGGACGAACTTCATCGCGCCGTCCATCGCGCCGAAGAAGCGGCTCTCCCGTTCGAGGTGCTGCCGGCGGGCGGCCGCCCCATCGCCGTCGAGGACGCCCGCACGCAAGTCGCCGTCGATGGCGAGCTGCTTCCCGGGGAGCGCGTCGAGGGCGAACC
>JAAFHJ010000546.1 GCA_013298325.1 Myxococcales bacterium
CCCTTTTGACGGCGGGCTCAGCGCACGCGTGCGCTGCGGCGCGCAGTGGCGAGGTCTACTGCTGGGGCGCAAATAAAAACGGCCAGTTAGGGAGTGCGGCACCGCTCAGCCCGCGCGCACTGCTCGTCCCCGCGGTCGGCGGCGCAACGGCAATTTCTGCGGGCGCGACACACACGTGTGCCCTCGTTGCCAACGGTCGCGTACTCTGTTGGGGCGGCAACGAGGTCGGCCAGCTTGGGCGGGGTACCGCGACGGCGACCGACGCCCCCGGTGCGGTATTGCTCGGCGTTGGCAAAGAACTGACGGGGATGACCTACCTCGCCGCGGGCGAGTCACACACGTGTGCCGGTGGCCCAAGCGGCCTCTTCTGTTGGGGCAACAATCGCGCGCAACAGCTCGGAATTGTTGGTGGGAATCAGCTCTTCGCGGCCCTCGTCGCGCTGCCGGGCGGCGCGTCTATCTCCGCCGTCGCTGGCGGTTCTCCGCTCGCAGCTGGGCGCGATTATACCTGCGCACTGTTTTCCGCACCCGCCGGTACCGTCGGTTGCTGGGGGAGCAACACGAACGGCGAATTCGGAACCGGAGCTGCTCCGGCAGCGACCGCAACCGCGGCCAGCATCAAGGCGGTCTCCTTCCCCCTGCAGGGCGACGGAGCCGCTGCGATTTCCGGAGGAACTTCAACCATTTGTGCACGGTCAGTGGCCAACCACGTCTACTGTTGGGGCGCGAACAAGCAGGGCATCCTTGGGGTTTCGTCGGTCACGGTCCCGTCGAGTGGCAAAGCGCTCGACCTCCGCGCAGACGCCACCGCAGTCGTCGTCGGCCAGAACCACTTGCTTCTCGCGTCGGTTGCCGGCGGCGCCGTAAGCGGTCTTGGGAGCAACGACCGCTACGAAATTTCGAGCGTGGGTAGCAAAGAGAACATCGTTCCGATTGCCGCCGAATTTCCCAAGCTCTCCGGATTTGCTGCAGGCGTTGGCTTTAGCTGCGGCATCGTCGCAACCGGAGGGAAGCGCGTCGTTTGCCGTGGCGAAAACGGCAACGGCCAGCGCGGCACCGACCCGGCGACGTCGGCAGCGAACGCGGCCGGGGAAGTCGCCTTCCCCTGACGTCGAAAAAGAGAGGGCTCGGAAAGCGTCTACGCTTCCGAGCCCTCTTTCTTGAACGACGTAAGTGTCAGTTGAGCGAGGCGTCGGGTGCCGTCGCCTCGCCGTCCACGCGACGCACGTCGACCGCTTGCAGACCCTTCGGGCCTTCCTTCAGTTCAAACTGAACAAGCTCGTCTTCGTAGAGGCGCTTTCGGCCGTCCCCGGCGATCTGGGAATAGTGAACAAACACATCGGGCCCCTCGTCCTGCTTGATGAAACCCCACCCCTTCTCGTCGTTGAACCACTTCACACGGCCGACTGCCATCTCTCTCATCCTCCTGAAGCCTTTCCACGGTGTCGGTTGGGCGAGACGACTCACCCAGGACGGGACGAACCTAACGAAGCGCGAAAACGACCGCCTGAGCCGCGCGCATCCGCACAGCCAGCAGGGTCAAGAATGCGCTGCGCCCACGCCATCGGCTGGGCGACGTTGCTGAGATGGCGGAACCTAGGAGAACGCTCAGAGGGGGGTCAAGCCGTCGCCGACGCACTGCGAAACGTTTGGAGGTGGGAGTCGCACCTTGTAGCCGATCGTCGTCGGCCGGCCATCCCTAAAAAATTCCAGGTCTTTCAAAGCCCCCGGAACCGTCAAGGCGTCGCGTGCCCCTTTTCGAGCGCATCCAATTCCTCAAGATTTGCCTTCACACGAGGATCGGTCGCATCGAGTGCCTGCGCCTTCAGGAGCGCCTTGCGTGCGTCCCCCCGGGTCGCGGGCGATTTCGCCAAGAGCGTCGCAAGATTGATCCACGCGCTCGCGAGCTTCGGGTCGATGGCAAGGGCGGCGTCATACTCGGCTCGTGCGGCCGCAAGCTTGCCTTGGGACTGGTAGGCATACCCAAGATTATTCTTAAAACTCGCGCGCTTCGGTTCTTGGGCGATCGCCTTCCCGAGTTCCAATTCCGCGCGCCGAAAGTCCCCCGAAGCGAGCAAGGCCGTCCCCAAATCTGCGTGCGCCTTCGCGTCGTTCGGAGCGATGCGGGCAGAAGCATCGTACTCACTGATCGCGTCGGGAACGCGCCCAAGGAGGAAGTAGAGCGTCCCCAAATTTCCGTGCCGCGCCGAACTCCCCGGATCCAGATCGCGCGCACGCGCCAAGTACTTTTCCGCCCCGGCGGCATCCCCCGTTGCAAGGAGCGCAACGCCGAGCGCAGACGCTGCCTCAGGCTCGTTTGGAAGCAGGCGGTACCCCTCGCGAAGCGCCGCGAGCGCCCCGGCGGCATCCCCGAGGAGAAGCTTTGCGCGCCCCGCCTCCACCCAAGCAGGACCAAAGTCTTCAAATTTCTTACAAATCACGTCCAGCTTCGCAGCGACGACTTGCAGCTTCTTGTTGCCCTTGGCGACCGCATAGTCGGTCGGCAGGTCGAGAAATGCAATCGCCGTGCGAGCGAGTCCCGTCTCGCCACCGGGGTGCTTCTCATCCGCCTTTCGAGCGGCTTCGTATTCTTTCTGTGCACCGGCAAAGTCATCTTTTTCAAATGCTGCATCGCCTAGGTCCAAATGAGGATCCGCGGCGCCCCGCGACGCTCGGCTCAGCGCGATCGTAGCCGGTCTAGGAGGAATATCTGCGACCGCCGGCGGTGGGGGGATTGGCGCGCGGGAAGTCGCGGAGACTGGCGCGACCGGATCCATCGTCACAGCACGGTGCGAACTTTCGTCGGCCCCGGCAACCGCCGGCGGCGCCCCCTCGATAGCGGCCGATGACGCTTTCGTACCGGCACCGCAAGAGATGGTGCCAAGGGCAAACAGCGCGAAAATGATGCGATTCACGACAACTCCTCACCCGTTGCTGCCGGCCGATCCACTTCCCCGTGCAGGACGCAGGTGTAGGCGTGCGCCAAGACGTCACGGGTGGCTTCGAGGAGACGCTCATCATTGGCCGGCGTCCGAAGAACAATCATATTCCCGGTCGGCGACGGCACCCGAAGAAGAAGCGCGGCCGCCTCTCGAACCGCGGAAGGGAGCGAAGAATCGTGCTGGGCCGCGATCAAGTGATCCATGTAGGTTCGCCCATATTCCGCATCTAGTTTTACGCGCAGGATCGCATTGAATCCCATCCCAGCGGCTCGTCGAAGACCGGCGATTCCCGCCTTGCCCTGGCGCACGCGGAACGCCGTTTCTGCCTGTCGAAGCTCGCCAAGGGCCGCACGCAGCCACTCACGCGGCGAATAGCGGGAGAGCCATTCCTCCGAAACGCGCTCGTTCATTTCCCCTTCTCTTTGCTTTCTGCCGGAGCCGCGGCTTGGGAGTGTTCTCGCCCGTCGTAGCGGAGAATGGTCGGTTTGTGATCGACGACGGTGCGAATCAGCACAGGCCGCTTCCAAATGCGCTGAAGGCTACGAAGGACCTCTCGCGCATAGTCGACCTTCAGATCGAGGCCATCGTGCTCGTGAACAAGGCGAAGCTCCCCACGGTTGTCGTGGTTTGCGTCGTCGACAAAAATGAATGGATTTCCCGAATTCGTAAG
>JAAFHJ010000547.1 GCA_013298325.1 Myxococcales bacterium
CGAGGTGCTTTTCGTGAGACCGGTGCCGTCGGGGGCGCCGACCCAAATGTCGCTCTGGGCGTTGCCCGAGAGGACGACCGCCATCTTCCCTTTGCCGAACGCGACGCCGAAAACGAGCCCTTTCCCGGCGACAACAGGCTGTGGGGTACCGGCGCGAAACAGCGACCAAGAACCGTCGGGGAGCCCCCCTGCATAGTACACCGATCCGCCAGGACCGACGGCGGGGGCGACCGCGACGCTCGTCGCGCTCGGAAGCTTGGAGAGCCCTTGCCCGTCACTTTCGACGGAAAAGACCCCCTTTTGCCCCTTTGCCGTCGTCGCGCTGTAGACCAGGCGCGTCCCGAAGCTGCCTGAGGCGCCGGTAAAATACTTCACAACGTCGTTTGCAAATTGATGGGTCGCCGTACGAACTCCAGACGCGGGAACGTCATACTCGCGTTTGAGGACCTCGGTCGATCCACGCGCAACGACGTAAAGTCGGAGTTCAACGTGTGTTTGACTGCCACGTACCGAGACGTCGCCCTTCACTACCCCTTCGGCGCCAACGCTCTTCCAAGATGCGGGATCGATGCCGATCCCCTCCTTTTCCCGGTTTGCTACAAAGCTCTGATCATCAAGGACTTGAAACAGACTTGAGAGATCAAAGTCGCGCTTCGCCGTCGTCGCGACAGTGGAGGCGCCGGCGTCGTCACCAATCGGCTTCGGGACGGCGATCTTCAAAAGCGAGCGCGTGCCGCCTGAAACGAAGATCGTCGTCGGTGTCGTCGCGGCGGTGTCGGTCCGCGTCGGGAGCGGAGCGTCGGCCGGCGTTTCCGCGTACGCGGGGGCGACCAGCAGCCCCAGCGTGAGGGGAAGCAGTAGGGAATTTGCCAGCTTATTCGCGGTCATCGGCATCGGGAAGCATCTCCATGAAGGTCGCCAGACAGGACGAGAACGACCCGACGGCCCCGGTAGAGCGGGGCGACCTCCGGGGGCGGGTCTGGCAGCCGCGTCCGGTCGGTAAGAAGTTTTTCGAGCATGGTACGCGCCGACTCATCGAAAAGCGCATTTCCAGAAGATTTCGAGATGCGCCCGGTCGCCGCCGGGTCGTCGGTCAGCGATCCGAGGCCAACGTGTGTAATTTGCATCGAAGAGGCCACGTCAACCGCATACGAAACGCAAAGTCGCGACGCCTGCGCTTCCGTGATGACCGTCGGAATTTGCCAATGAGCGCGAAAGAATTGCCCAAGTTTCGCGGCGTAGGCGTCCCCGGCTTGCACCTGGGAAGGGTCGGTCGCCGTCCCTTCGCGCATCCCCGAGGGGTCGCCAACTTCGGGGCGTGCGTGGGTCTTCTCCGCAAATGGATCGCTTTTCGCGGCGAGATTCAGGAGATCGTCGTCCTTGGCGTTCGGCACCGGCGCGCCGGCATCCCGTCGATTCGCATTCGCGTTCGGGTCGGTGTTGTCCGCCGACGCTGTTGCGGAATCCCGCGACGCCGACGCCCGATTCTGCGGGGCCGTACGCGCTTGCGGAATGAGGCGGTCGGGCAGTTTCTTGGGATCGATCGGCTTCCCGAGCTTCATCATGGTGGCCCCGATGACCGGCTTTGTGACAGCCGTTTCTTCGAGAATAGGCGCAGGATCCTTTACTTTTACAATCAGAAGAGCGGCAAAAATCCCGTGGAGCGCAAGCGCCGCGACGAAGCCAAGGACCACTTCGTCCCGTTCAAAACGCGGACGGATGCGAACCCGTTCCCAAAGCGTCGCATCGGCGGGACGATTCATTTGACGACGAGCGGATCGGTAACCATTCCAAGCTTTTCGACGCCGGCAGCACGAGCCGCTGCCATCACGCGGAGGACGACGCCGTAGGGGACCCCCTCGTCAGCCTGCACCATCAACTCCTTGTCGTCACCGAGGCGTGCGTTGCTCCGGAGCTTCGCTTCCACGTCGTTGGTGATGTCGTCTTTCCCGAGATAGACGTGAGAGTCCTTCGTCACAATGACAAGCAATTTGTCATCTTCGGCCGGCATCGGCGCACTTTTGACCTTTGGAAGGTCGACGTGAACGCCGGTTTGAAGCATCGGTGCGGTCACCATAAAGATCACGAGGAGAACCAACATCACATCGATGAGCGGCGTGACGTTGATCTCGACCATTCCGCCGAGGCGGCGCTTGCCTCGACCTCGCCCACCGCCGCTGCCGCCCATCCCCACGTCAGCGATCCCCCGGCGAGCTAACGCGAGCGCGGGCGGCGACGTCTTCCGCGACGCCTTCCATCACGTCAGCAAGTTCCTGAATTCGCCGCGCAAAGTAGTTGTACGCCATTACACTCGGGATCGCAGCGACAAGGCCTACCGCGGTCGCAATGAGCGCTTCGGCGATTTTCGGGGCGACGACCGGCAAGTTTGCATTCTGCAAATTTCCGATGCTCAGAAACGCATCCATGATGCCGTAGACGGTGCCGAAAAGCCCAATAAATGGCGAAGTTGAGCCGATCGTTCCGAGGAGCGTCATCCAGCTTTCGAGGTGGGTCACTTCTTCGGCGGCGGCGCGACGGGCGATGCTCTCGACTTGGACGGCGCGCGCGTCGTCCAAAGGGCCGCGACGACCGCCGGTGACCTTCGTCCACGCAGCGTAAGTCGTTGCAAAAATTCGCGCAAATGGCGAACCCCGGAAGGCATCGAGGCCGCCTGCCGCGAGCGCCTCGAGGGATTCGGCGCCATCAAAGGCCTTGAGAAACGCCTTCGATTCGGTGCGGGCCCGTTGCAGGTGGAGGCTCTTTGTCGCCACGATCGCCCAACAGGCGACAGAAAACCCAAGAAGAACAATCATCACCCCCTTTACTGGGAGCGATGCGCTCAGGATCAGGTCGACAGGATCCAGGCGGAGGGGCGCGCCAGCACCCGCTCCAGCAACCGTAGGGGCGACCGTATCTCCAAGAAGCATGTGCGGCTTATCCCCCCGCGACTGGGCGCTGTCAAAAAACCGGGCCGGCCGACGCCACTGGCGCACATCGTGCTCGTCGCGTCCCGGTCGCCCTCCGCCACGGACGGGGCGCCGTCTTTGTCCCGACCGCGAACTCTTGGAGGAGCTCACGTGATGCGCAATCCTCTCCCTCGCTCTCGCCATCTTTCGCCGCTCGAAATGCTTCTATTTACAACACTTTTCCTCCTAGGGTCCGGGTGCGCGTCCTTTGAGGAGGAGCCGGCACCGGGTGTGAGCGCCATCGTTTTTGATGCCAAGGCCAACCTCCACTACCGGTGCGGCGAAGGCCTCGACGCCTGGACCGTGACCGACCGCGACACCGGCGCCGCGGAGGCTGCCGGCTGCGAGCAGGCGGTCATCTTTGAAGGGGCCTCCCCGAACACCCACACCTTCGATATCGAAGGTTTCTCAGGGACCAGACGTTGCTGGACGGGGACCTGTCAAGTCCGTGGAACTGCGGGCGAAACGGTCCATGCCGACTGCCGCGCCTCGATCACCCCCCTCTGCGGCTTCTGAGAGCTTGCGTTTCGTCGCGAAGAGCGAAAAGGTCCCAGCCGTGCTTGGACCTTTTCGCTTTTTTGGCGCCCCGCTCGCCTTCGTTTCGTGGACCGCCCTCGCCGGCTGCTCGGATGTCCTCGGGACGAC
>JAAFHJ010000055.1 GCA_013298325.1 Myxococcales bacterium
AAACTCAGCATCTTCCCGCCGCCGTGCGAGATCGTCGGCGAGCCCCTGGGCCGCCTCCAGCCCCTCCTCGGCGCGCGCCTGCTCGTCGTCGACTTCGCCGAGCTTCCCCTGCCAGTCTTCGAGCTCGGCGAGCACCTGATCGAGGCGCCGTTCGAGCTTCTCCTTGTCCCCCTCGGCGGCGCGGAGGTCTTTTTCCGTGCGGACGAGCGCCAGCTCCCCCTCGTGGGCGACGAGGCGCGCCTGCTCAAGGGCAACCTGCGTTTCAGTAACTTTTCCGCGAAGTTCGTGATGCTGGGCCTGCGCGTGCGTGACGGCCGCTTCGAGGATTTGCGTCTCCTCGGCGAGGGCGCGCATCTCGCGTTTCATCTCGAGCATGCCGGCGGCGACGTCTTCGCCGGAGCCTCCGGTGATGCGGCCGTCGCGGAAGTAGACCATCCCGTGAACGGTGGCACACGGGCCCGGGTGCCCTTCGTCGAAGGCGCGGATCGCCGTGGCGCCGTCCTCGACGGAGAGGGTGTCGCCGAGGAGCGCTTCCATCAGCGGGCGGTGGAGATCCTTGCAGGATACAATCTCTGCCAAACGACCGTAAACACCCGGGATTTGCGGCACCTTTGCCGGGGAGGGCGGCGCGTAGAGGGGCGTCTCGGGGACGACGATGGCGCGCCCCTTCTTCTTCTCTTGAAGGTCGGCGAGGAGGGCCGCACCGCGCTCGCGATCGCGGACGACGACTGCGGAGAGCTGGGGCCCCAGGTAACCGGCGAGGGCCGCTGTGTGTTCGGCGGGCGCCTCGAGGAGGTCGGCGATGAAGCCGACGATCGTTGCGTCCTTCGTCGCCAGCAGCGCTTTCGCGCCACCGCCAACGCCATCGAGGCGATTCTGGAGCTCGGTGAGCGCCTGCAACCGGCTCTTTTTCTTTTGGAATTCGCTCCGCGACTGCTCGAAGACTTTCTCGGCCGATGCGCTCTCGGCCTTCAGCGCGACGAGCCCCTCTTCCAGGCCTTGCCGCTCTTCGACGGAGGTCGTCTTTCCGCTGCGGAGCCGCTCGAGTTCCTCGGCGAGTTGGGCGGCGCGCGCCCCTGACTCGAAGCGCTGCCCCTCAAGCCCTTCGCGTTCCGTTAGAAGCTTCTGGCGACGGCCGGCCGCTTCGTCGCGTCGGCGCCCGTAAGTACTTAGTTTTGCGACGGAAGCGGCGACCTCGCTCTGAAGGCGCGCCTCTTCCCGCCGGAGCTCGGCGAGCTGACCGTCGGCGGTCTCCAGGCGGCCGGTCAGTTCGCTCAATCGCGCATCTTCGGCGTCGAGGCGGTCGGCAGCGTTCGCTTCGTCCTCTTCCAGCGAAGAGAGCTGTTCCTGAAGCTGCTCGCGCTCGGAACCGATCAGTTCCGCTTGATCGCGCGCATCTTCCGCTTCGCGACCGGCCTGTTCCTCGCGTTCGGCCAAAGATCCGATGCGGTCGGCGGCGCGTTCAATCGCTGCTTGTTCGGCACGCACCGTGTTGTCGGCACCGAAATGACGAGCAGTTGCAGTCTCGAGTGTCGACTCGGCGGCATGGGCGGCGAGGCGAAGCGACTCAAGATCGGCCTCTTTCGCGGCAAGTTCCGTCTTTGCCTTTTCGGCGACGTCGGTCAGTGCGTTGACCTCGCCGGCCTCGTATTTGACCCACGCGGTCGTCTCCAAGTAGCGATGCGAAGCTTCGTAGAGCGAAAGCTCTTCCAGCTCTTGCCGGTAGGAGACGTAACGCTCCGCTTTCTGGGCTTGCCGTTTGAGGGAGCCCATGTTGCGATCGATTTCCGCGAGAATGTCACTTACACGCAGCAGGTTCTGCTGGGTAAGTTCCATCTTTTTTTCGGCGGCCTTCTTCTTCGCCTTGAACTTGGTGATGCCGGCCGCCTCCTCGACGAGCATGCGTCGATCTTCGGGCTTTGCGCTGACGATCAGCCCGATCTTCCCCTGTTCGACGATGCTGTAGGCCTTCGTGCCGACGCCGGTTCCGAGGAAGAGCTCGGTGATGTCCTTCAATCGCACTTGTGTGCGGTTCAGAAGATATTCACTATCGCCATTTCGGTGGAGCCGACGGGTAACGGCAATCTCGGGGAAGTCCCGATAGTCGAGAGGGATCTGCGAGGGGTCGTTGTTCTCGAAGGTGAGCGTAACTTCAGTAAATTCTGACGGCGCCCGCGAGTCGGAGCCGTTGAAGATCACGTCCTCCATGCTCTTGCCGCGGAGGTGCTTCGCGCTCATCTCGCCCATCGACCACCGGATCGCATCGACGATGTTCGACTTTCCGCAGCCGTTCGGGCCGACGATGCCGAGCACATCGTGATCGAAGTGGACGACGGTACGATCCACGAAGGACTTGAAGCCCAACAGCTCGAGTTTCTTGATCTTCATAGCTTCGTCGTGGGGCGCGACAGCCGCAAGGTGCGGGAACGCGGCCGTCGTCACGGTTAGGCGGGGCTGCCAGGGTCGGCAAGCGAGAAATCCCGGCATTTTCTCCACAGGCCTGTGGAAAACTCGCCCCCCCGTTGACAGCGCGCAGCGCGATGCGTAACGCGCCGCCATGCCTACCTACGAATATGGGTGCTCCGCCTGCGGCAACGCGTGGGAGGAGTTCCAGCGCATCTCCGACGACGCCCTCGATACCTGCCCGAAGTGCCACGCCAAGACGGCGAAGCGCCAAATCAGCGGCGGCGCGTTCATCCTCAAGGGGGGCGGCTGGGCCGCCGATCTCTACGGGTCTTCGGGGGCGGCGAAGCCGTCCGGCGGCGACTCGGGATCCTGAACGGCAAACGGGGCGCCTCCCAGCAGGGCGGCACGCACGGCCTCTAACGAGGTACCGAGCGTTGCCGCCGTTTGCTTAAGCGCCGATTCATAGCTATTTTCGCGCAGCGCCTGACGCCTAACTGTCTGAGTTTGCTTCCGTCGTTGCCGAAGCAGCTCGGAGAGTACGTCGTGAAACGTGCATTGAAGGATCATCCACGGTGCGCCGCGTTCCCCCCGTTGGAGCGCTTCAAAGCGTCCTTCCAGGAGCGGCGTCGGGAGGCGGTCGAGTTCACGCAGTGCCCCCGGAAATCGCCGGGCAAGGTCACGTAGGCGCGGGGTGGCGTCCCTCTTCGAAAGCTGGCCGACCATGCGCCGAAGTGCCCGAAGTTCCGTATATTTTAGGAGCAAATCGTCCGGGATCATCGCCGCATTCCGAGGAGGTCTCCGCCAGGAAGCGCCGGGCGTAGAACTCCCCGTTGGTGTAGCATCGCTTCCATGACGGATTCCGCTCGCTTCCAGGAAGAACTTCTCGCCCTTGATGCACGAATCGCCGACTTGATTGAAGAGCGTGCCAAGCGGGCTCGTGATGCGGGAGACGCGGGAGATGCGGCAACTGGCGGAATTCCCTTCGATCCGCGTCGGTCGCTTGTGTTGGCCGCTCGGCTCCCGTCGCTTCCCGAGGCGGCCGCCCGTCGCCTCTTTGACGCCTATTTTGCGGCGCTCGACCCGCTCGTGCGCCCGCGCACGCTTGCCGTCGTTGATGCCGAAGGGGCCCGTGCAGCGCTCACCCGCCATGGCGACGACGGGGCGCTCCTGGTCGCAGCGGCGTCGAATCCCCGCGACGCACTCGCAGAGGCGCTTGGGGCGGTCGCTTCCGGGCGCGCCGACGGGGCAGTCCTCCGCTACCAGCGCCCCGGCGAGGGGCCGATCGCGGAAACGCTCGACGCCATTGCTGCGAGCGAAGGGCGGATCGTCCACCTTTTTGACGGGGACGATGCGCGGTGGGCGATCATCGCGTTGCGACCGGCGCCGAAGAGCGGTGTCGACCGCACCGGCTTCCTGATTCGCGTGCAAGATACACCCGGAGTCCTCCAGGATGTGCTCGGACGCTTCGCCGCCCATCGCGTTAACCTCACGAAAATTCACTCGTATCCCGCGCAAGAGGGGGACTACCGTTTCTACCTGGAGTGCGACGGACATGCGTCCGATCGGCCACTCGTTGCCGCGATCGACGAAGTCCGCAAGCTCGCGCGCCAGCTTCGCGTGCTTGGGTCCTACGTCCGCCCGGACGCCCGCTAATGGTTCGCAACTTCACCAAATATCGGAGCTGGATCGGCGCTGCCGCCGCGTCCTTGGTGGCGCTTGCGCCGCTGGGCTGTGGGGGAAAGCCGCCCGGCGACCCGACGACCGTCGGCGACGGCACCCTCCCCATCGACGTCGACGGCGACCCGCTTCTTCTTCTTCCGTCGGGGGCATTCGCCGCTGGCGAAATCGATGTGCGGGCGTGGTTTGCGGCGGGGCGATCGGGCACGAAAATGGTCGCGATCGCCGATGCGTACAATCCATTCGCCGACTCGTTCGGTGTCGTTGCCTCTCGCGACATCGATAAAATTACCTTCGTCGCGTTCGCCGGCGCCTCTTTGGAGGTTCTTGGGGTCGCCCGGGGGACCTTCGATGCGGCAAAGTTCCGCGAAGCGGCCGAAAAGAAGCTACTCGTTGCCGACGGATCGCCGGTGATTGCAAGCCGTTACCGAAACGCCGACCTCTACACGGTCGCGAATGTTGGGTTCAGCGTACTTTCAGGCAAGACGATGCTCGTAGGCACAGAAGGTGGCATTCGCCGAGCGCTCGACCGCGTTCACGATGGGCAGATTGCCGGGAAACCGGCATTGAACCTCGACGGTGAACTCCTGGCCGCGGTGCAAGACGGTTCTCCGCTCGCGTTTGCCTACGTCGCGGAGCCAGGCTCGACGGCCGCCCTTGCGGTCGGTGCCCTGCCAAAGCCGGCGGTAGGTGAGCTCGTCGTGGACAAGCTGGTTGGAGGGCGTCTCAAAGCGGGCTTCGCTGGCGAGCGGACTCGGATTCAAGCGATCTTGGCGACGAACTCCCCCGCAGACGCGACGGAAGTGCGCGAAGAACTCCAGCGACTTGCTCGGATGTACGCGCTCGCGTCGCTGGTGACGGCCCTTCCGCGCTTGGCAGAAAGTCGTATTGAAAAAGGCGCGGACACGCCGGAGATGCCCTCCGGCGCATCGCTGGTACGCGTCGACCTTTCTGTCGACGACGGCCCGCTCTCCCGCGCCCTCGGTGCCGTCCCGCTTCCTCGCAGATAAACGCGAAAATCGAGGAACTATTTTAGGTGCGTGGCGCCGCTGAATCGCCGATTCTAGAGGGGATGAAACGCATCTTCCTCGCCGTCCCGGCTTCGCTTGCGTCGGCGCTCTTGGTCGGTTCCCTCGTCGGCGCCTGTTCGTCGGAAACGGCAACACCGGGCGCCTCCGGTGACGACGGGGGACGCTCGGACGGCGGAGCCAGCGACGGCGGCGCATCGGGGTGTGGCGCGTCGAGTGAGCAGCAGTGCCCCGTCGGTGAGACCTGCGCGACCGATGCCGACTGCGCCACGCGGAATTGCGCCGCCGGTGTCTGCAAGAGTACCTCCTCGACGAACGGTAAGAAGGATGGCACCGAGACGGACGTCGACTGCGGCGGCCTCGCACCGCCGTGTGGGACCGGGAAATCGTGCGCGAAAGATGGGGATTGCAAAAGTGCAAATTGCACGCAGGGGCTTTGCGCCCTCGGCAGCGCGACCGACGGCAAGAAAGACGGCACCGAAACCGACGTCGACTGCGGTGGTGACGGCGCACCAGCCTGCACCGTCGGAAAAAGCTGCGTGGTTGCAAGCGATTGCGCCTCACGCGACTGCCTGAGCGGGACGTGTGCGACGGCCACATCGTCGGACGGGCGGAAGAACGGGACCGAAACCGACGTCGACTGCGGCGGTGCAAGCGGTAAGACCTGCGCGGCGGGGAAGGGGTGCCTCGTCGGCGGCGACTGCGCGACCGCCTCCTGCGCTGGGGATGTTTGTGTTTCGGCGACCGCCAATGATCAGGTCAAGAACGGGGACGAGACCGACGTCGATTGCGGCGGAACCTCTGGGAAGTCCTGCGCCGACGGGAAGGTGTGTATCGCCGACGGCGACTGCGCGAGTATCGTGTGCAAGGCCGGTCAATGTGCGGCACCTACGGTCACTGATGGCAAGAAGAACGGCACCGAAACCGATATTGATTGCGGCGGACAAAGCGGAAAGACGTGTTCTTCCGGAAAGACCTGTGTCGTCCACGGGGACTGTGCCAGCAACGGCTGCCGCTCAGGAACCTGTGCGATTCGTGAAAGTTGCCGCCAGGTTCACGGCGGTGGGACCTGCGGTGCCGGAGAATTTGGGCAGCCGGGGGCAAATCACGAAGATTGCTGTGTCTCCGTCGATATTCCGCGGCCAGCCGCCAACGGTGGCGCCTACAAACTCGACAAATACCTGGTGACCGCTGGTCGCGCGCGCGCCTTCTTGGAGGCGGTCAATTACGATGTCCGCGGCTACATCGCCGGCCACAAACCGGCCTGGTGGAAGGATACGTGGAATCCCTCGGTCCCCTCCAACTACGCGGAGGCGATGACCCACCTCGGCGCGGGGAGTTACCCGGCGACCGCCTGGGGAAACGCTGCATCTGCAGGCTGCTACGCCGGGGCTGGTGGCGGTTCGACGTTTTGGCAATCGCCGCAAGATCAAGCGAATTTCTCGGGAGACGTCGCTCGATCATATAGCCAAGAGGCCCTTGACGAGAAGGCACTCAATTGCGCGACGGAGGCGTTTTTTGCCGCCTTTTGCGCGTGGGATGGCGGCCGCCCGATGAAGCTCGCCGAGTGGCAGTATGCGATCCGCAAGGACATCGTCCTCGCCGATGCCACGAAGCCGAAGAACTACTTCCCCTGGAACCAGAACAACGCTGTTGCCGATGCGGAAGCGGTCAAGATCTGGAACTTCGCGAACTATCCGTCGGCAGGAACCCAATTCGGCGCCGCCGGGTGGATCGGCAACTACGAGAACCCCCCCGCGCAAGTCCCGCCGGGGAAGACGCTGCGCGACATGGCCGCCTTCGTTGCCGCGCCCGGCCGTTTTCCGCAGGGCGGGGGCCAGTTCGGCAATCAAGATCTCATCGGCGTCTTGGAAAGCGCCGGCTTTGATAATTCGGGGAATCCAGGTTTCTGGTTCCAGTACTCGTGGCAAGAGCGTGGCTACCAAATGTTTACAACACTGCCGAAGAATCGCCTGGAAACCGTCGTCGGCGGGTTCAATCACAAGCACATCGCGATCGGCGCTCGCTGCGCGCGCTGAGCGATCTGCGCGCTCTTCCGCAGAATCGCTTGCGCGCGCTTCAATTCAGGACGACGCTTCACCTATGGCGAAATCAGACGGACTCTCCCGCGCGGTCTCCGCGCTCGCAGGCGCAGGCGGCGTGGCTCACGTCGTCTTCCTCACCACCTTTGGGCTCCGCTTCGTAAAGGGGGATGGTTTCCGCGTCTGGAATGGCTTTCTCGCCCTCCTCGCGGTGGTCGGTTTCGTTGCAAATCTCGTCGGTTGGGCGATGCTCAAGCATGGCGGCAACCGCGCCGTTTCCAACAAGACGGGCGTCTACGCCCTTGCGCTTTCGACCGTTCTCGCCGGGCTTCTCCTCGTCGCCTCGTGACCGGCGGAGTGTGGTAGCTGAGCGCGCATGACGGCGCTCGTGGTCCACCCCCAAACCCAACCTCTCCTCGGTGGCGTGCCGGTCCCGTCGGACAAGAGCATCGGCCACCGAGCCTTTTTGTTGGCCGGAATCGCGAATGGAACATCGCGAATTACTGGCTTTTCCTTTGGCGCCGACAACGTCTCCACGCTCGACGCGATGGCGGCCCTCGGCAGTCACTGGGAGAGGGACGGGAAGGACGCCGTCGTCGTGAAGGGGACGGGGCTCTTCGGGCTCATCGAGCCGAAAGGGCCGATTGATTGCGGCAACAGCGGCACGACGATGCGTTTGCTTGCTGGCATTCTCGTCGCGCAGCCCTTCGCGACGACGTTGATTGGAGATGCGTCGCTTACCCGCCGGCCGATGAAGCGCATCTTTACGCCGCTCCGGGAGCGGGGCGCCCGTCTCCATGGATCTTCGAATGATTCTGGGGAAGACCGGCCGCCGGTACATATTGAAGCACTTCCGGAAGCGGAACGGCTGCGCCCGCTTCAATACGCTTCGCCGATTGCAAGCGCGCAGATCAAGAGTGCCGTTCTTCTGTCTGGCCTCTACGCGCACGGCGCGACTCAAATCTTCGAGCCTTCGATTTCGCGCGATCACAGTGAACGCATGCTTCGGGCGCTTGGCGTGCCGCTGGAGGCGGTCGGTTCCCTCGTGACCCTCGACCCTGCCGGCTGGAACGGAATGCTCCCGGGCCTCGAACTCGCGCTCCCCGGCGATCTCTCGGCGGCTGCATTTCTCCTTGCCGCCGGGCTCCTCGTCCCCGACTCCCAGGTGACCGTTCGCCACGTCGGCCTGAATCCGACGCGCACCGGCTTCTTGGAGGTCGTTCGCGACCTCGGTGGCCTCCTCGCCGTTGAACAAGAAGGCGACGAAGCGGGGGAGCCTGTCGGGCGCATCACGGCTGCTTTCTCCCAGCTTCGTGGGACAAAGGCCGGCGGAGAGACGGTCGTACGCGCGATCGATGAAGTCCCCATTTTGGCGGGGCTGGCGGCGCGCGCATCAGGCACGACGACGATTCGCGATGCACAGGAGCTGCGCGTGAAGGAGAGCGACCGTCTCGCTGAAATGGCCGCAGTTCTTCGAGCTTTCGGCGTCGCTGTTGAGGAACTCCCTGATGGGTTGGTCGTCGAAGGGCAGCCCGAAGGACCTTTGAAGGGCGCACATGTCGACGCGCACGGTGACCATCGGATTGCGATGACGGCCGCAGTCCTTGCACTCCTCGGGGACGCACCTACCCGCATTGAAGACGTCGACGCGATCGGAACGAGCTTTCCGCGGTTTGTCGGCACGCTCCGTGCCCTCGGCGCGAACGTCGACGTCGTTTCCTGAAGGCGTTCCAAAAGCCGCCGCCCTGCGCTATTCGCCGCCGCGTGATTATGGCCGCTTCGTCTTCGCCTCCGCCCGCATCGAATACGGCTATCGACGCCCCCGAATCGCTCGTGACTGCCCGCGCCATCCGGCGGCTCGTGGTCGCCATCGACGGCCCCGCCGGTGCCGGGAAGAGCACGATCGCAAAAAAGCTCGCAGATTCGCTTGGTTACGTCCTCGTTGATACGGGTGCCATGTATCGTTGCGTAGCGCTTGCCGCGCGCCAGGATGGCGTCGCGTGGACCGATGAGCACGAGGTTTCGAAGGTCGCCGCTCGCGTAGTCGCGGAAAAACAGATCTCGCTTGTTCGCGATGAAGACGGCGGCGTCAAAGTCTATTTGCGCGGCGTCGATGTGTCGGAGGCGATCCGCGCCCGCGATGTTGCGCTCGGCGCAAGTTCCGTCTCTGCCTACCCGGAAGTGCGCGCCCATCTTCTCGATTTGCAACGAATGGCGGGGGCCGATGGGGGCGTCGTCCTGGAAGGGCGTGACATTGGAACTGTCGTCTTCCCCGACGCCGATGCGAAGTTCTTCTTGACGGCGAGCGATGAGATTCGCGCGCGCCGCCGCTTTGAAGAATTGCGTGAGAAGGGGGCCGATGCCTCGTTTGAAGCGACGCTCGCGGAAGTTCGTGAACGCGATGCACGTGACACCAACCGTCCGATCGCCCCCCTCCGACGCGCCGACGACGCTTTCCTCGTCGACTCGAGCGACAAAAGCCTCGACGTCGTCATCGCCGAAATGATGGCCTACGTCGCGACGCGGGCGTGACTCGACGCATACAAAATCTTGTTTTTGCGACAGCTTTCGCGCTGGTCGCGTTGGCGGCCTGCGGCGGCCCGACCGTTTCGCCGGCGATGGACGGGCCCTCGCCGGCGTTGCCGATTGCCGCGCGACCGCCGATCTACGTGCGTATTGCACCCAATGCCCTCCGTCGCGACGCGGTCTTTGGGCCCTTCGTCGATGGCCTTTTTCGTAAAGCTTCCGTAGATTTACCGGCGTCGACCGGCGCAGCCGCGCTTCGAGGCGTTTGGACGCGCGCCGATGCGGTCATCCTTACGCGTGCGTCCGACGGTGACCATGGCGCGCTGCTCCTCGAAGGGGTGCCTGGGGACGTCGACCCCGCGTTGCTCGGCGCGGAGCGGGGCGAGCGCCTGTTCACGCCGGCGCCGCCGCTCGTTGTGGGCGCGTCGGCATATCCTCGATTTTCAAGCGAGAATGGGCTCTTGACCGTCTACCCGGGGCGGACGTGGCTGCTTGGCGATGCAACCGACCCGCGCACACTCCCGCCGGTCGACGGGCAGTTGTTGACCGTCCTCCTCGACGGTCCGACGCTCACCCGCAAGGTGCCCCGCCTTCGGATCGGGCCGCTCGCCCCCCTCGGAGATGGCCTCCGATCGGTTTCGATCACGCTCGGGGACGCCCCGGCGGGGACGTTGGCGAACGGGCGCGCCCTCGGTGCCGTCTTCGCGTACGCAAACGCAGAGCGTGCCGCGTCGGCGTCCGATGTCCTCCTGAGGGCGATCGCGGCGTTCCGCGGGCACGCCGGGGGGCTCGCGTTCCTCGCGGCTGCGCGGGTGTCGTCTGCCGCCGATCAAGTTGTCGTCCAGCTCGTCGTTGATGGTTCCGCGCTACGGGGCGTCGAAGGCGCCAACGGGCCGGCGCCGAGCGATTAGCACGGGCGCGGTTTGATTCGTCGCCGCGGGGCCGCGTTTCGCCCGCGGATTGCGGGGGGAAGACAGCGTCGCCTGCGCGCGAAAGATTGCGTCGATGATGCATCACAAATCTGAATGATTTGTGCAAAATAGTTGGGAGTTTGCGGGAAAGTTCCCGTCTATTGCGCTGCGCGGTCGTCCTTTTCGACCGCCGTGAAGCCGGAGAGAACTTCCATGAAACGCACGCTTATGAGCGCCCTTGCGGCGACGGCTACTTTTGCGACTCTTGCCTCGCACGCTTCCACTGCTTCCGCCGATTCCGCGAGCTACCCGATCGAAATTACGAAGCGTCCACTAACGCTCCCCGCCGGGGTCTTTCAGATCAACGGGAACGCGACGATCGACCTCTCGAAGGGGGCCGGGACTGCCATTGAACTCAGCCCGAACGTCGCCTACGGCGTGAACGACGAGGTCGAACTGTCGCTGACGCATCAAGGTCACGGCAGCCTTCTCTTTGGTCCCGAGGGGACGAAGGTCTACAACGGCTTCGGCGCCGACGTGACCTATTGGGCCCTCAAAGCGCCGGTCGGAATCGCCCCCCATGCCGGGCTGGACGTTGGACCGTTTGACCCGAAGTTTGGTTTCGGGATCAATGTAGGTTCCCGCTTCTGGTACAATTTTTCCGATCGCGTCGTATTGAACGCAGATCCGCGCATCGGCTTCGGCGTGGCCAATCGCGCTGGCGGTGCTCGTGACTACCTTTCCGTGCCGGTAGCGCTCCTCGTTCAAACGACGGACAATCTCGGCCTTCGCATCGAATCCGGGGTCCGCGGCAGCCTGAATGGCTTCGGCGATACCTACGCGATTCCGCTTGGAGTTGCCGGTGTTTACGCGATCAACCACAGCGTCGACCTCGGTGCTCGATTCACGTTTACGGGGTTGATCAACGGCGCAGGTGCCGGTGCCTTCGACGGTCGTAACCTCGGTCTGTTTGCAAATATTCGTCTTTGAGTCGCGAAAGTAAATTACTATGAGTATCTCTCTCGCGCGTCGTTCCGGGGCGGAAGCACTTGGCACGTTTTGGCTCGTCTTTGGCGGCTGCGGAAGTGCCCTCCTCGCGGCGGCATTCCCCCAACTCGGCATCGGCTTCCACGGCGTTTCGCTCGCCTTCGGCCTCACCGTTTTGACGATGGCCTACGCCATCGGGCACGTCTCCGGCTGCCATTTGAACCCGGCTGTCACGCTCGGACTTGTGGTCGCAAAGCGCTTCCCCGCCAAGGAAATCGCCGCCTATTGGGCGGCCCAAGTGGTCGGCGCACTCCTCGCTGCTGGCGCTCTTGCGGTGATTGTCACCGGCAAGTCGGGCGGCACGATCGGGACCTTCGCGAGCAACGGTTACGGGGCGAGCTCGCCGGCCGGCTATGGTGTTTCGGCGGCATTTCTCGTCGAATTCATTACGACGTTTTTCTTTCTGTTTATCATTCTCGGTGCCACCGACAAGCGCGCGCCGAGCGGCTTCGCTCCGATCGCAATCGGCCTCGGGCTTACCTTGATTCACCTCATTTCGATTCCGGTGACGAACACGTCGGTCAATCCCGCACGCAGCATGAGCCAGGCGCTGTTTGCTGGCGGCCCTGCTGTTGGTCAATTGTGGCTCTTCTGGCTCGCGCCGCTCCTCGGCGCCGTCGCAGCCGGCGTGCTCTACCCGCTCCTCTGCGGCGGGGCGGATCGCGAACGCGAAGAAGCCGGCGCCAACGGGTAGTCCGCTCTGGCGTTAGCGCGGCGCGTTGCCTTGCAACCGGCCGGGAAACTGGGCATCGTGGGCCGCATTTGGCGGCCCCGTAGCTCAGTTTTGCTGTTTTTCCGGTGAGGTACCATGCGAATCATGCGTCGTCCGTTGACAAAGCAGGCGGAAACAGTCGCCGTCGGTCTCACGACGTTCGCGCTGTATGTCGCGACGCGATATCCGGGACTTGGCGGACGCGTCAATTATGGGGATTCCGCGAAGTTCGCATTCCTTGGGGCGATTGGGGGAATCGGCCATCCACCGGGAAATCCTCTCTATACACTGTTGACCGTGCTCGCGGTGCGCGTCCCCGGACTCACGCCGGCGACCGCTGTGACGCTGCTGTCTGCCCTCTTTGGTGCAGCGACGATCGCGCTCATTTACGGGACTGCACGCCGCACATTTTCTGCGGTTTCAGCGCTCGCTGCCGCCGGCGCCGTTGCGCTTGGGCCGATCTTTTGGACGTTCTCGACGGAGCCGGAAGTCTACACGCTCAATACGTTTTTCATTGCGCTCGCGGTCGCCGGGGCAACCGCTGCGCCACTTGGGGATCTTTCCAAGAAGCGGGAAGGGGCAGTGCTCCGTTGGGGGGCGCTTGCACTCGCTTCTGCGCTCGCCGGCCTTGGCAATCATTTGACGATCATTTGCCTGTTTCCGCCGCTGCTCGTTCAGCTCGGCGCACGCTTACCGACCACCTTTGGCGGGCGCGCTCGTTCCGGGTCGATGGTCTTTCCGGTCGCCGTCGTCCTCGCGGGGCTCATCGTTGGCGGAGGGAGCTACGGCTACCTGCTCCTTCGTCGGAGCGCCGCCGAGTATTCGGAGTTTTCTGCGGTCCTCGGCTCTGAAACCTTTGTGGATTTCGTCACCGCGAAGGCGAAGCACACCGAAATGCGGCTTCCGACGGCGGCGGTTCTTTTCGGTGAGATTCTCCCTCGGATCGCCGAGTTCCTCCAGCGCCAGTGGGCGTTTCCGATGCTTCTCTGCGTCGGCGCCGGGTGGCAGCCGCTCGTCGCCGCCTGGGGGCGGAGGCCGGTGCTATTTCTCCTCGCTTCTGCCCTTCTATTTACTGCATTTCCTTGCTATTTTCGGATTCCAGACGGCGACGGTCACCTCCTCCCCGTCTACGTCTTTGCGGCACCGTTTCTGGCGGCGTGGATCGACGCGCGGGGGACGTCAGTGGCAAAGTTCGCCAAAGTGGCCGTCCTTGCGGCGCTGATCGGCCCGCCCGCTTCCCTCCACGTGGCGACGTGGACGCGTTTGTTTTCGCGTACTTCCGTCGATGACATCGGCCACGGCCCCGTCGCTTGGGAGTTGCCCGAGGTCGTCCGCACGATTCCGGTCGGCGCAACGCTTTGGATTCCCTGCAACCACTACGGCTGCGTCGAAGTCGTCAACTACGTCCGCTGGACCGACCCCGCCGTGCGCGAACGCCGCATTTCCTTCGCAGTACCCGAAGAGCCGCGGGGCTACGCGTGGAGCGATCCGCCACCACCGGCAGCTCCGGCAACCGATGCACGACCGGCGGCGCCGATTTGTTCGCTCCACGAGGAGGACTTCCGGGACTGGCGACAGCGCCGCTGGTCGACGCGACGGTGGGACCGCCCCGCGCACCAGGTCGCCGGAAAGAGCTACGAGGGCGTTCCGATTTTCTGCACCTTTGGGCCCGAATGAAGGCCCGGTTCGCGCAGCGTAACGTGGCAGCTTCGGGAAGGGCATGGTTCCGCGCTCGTTGCTAAACGGCCGGGATGACTACTGGAACGCCCAATCGCCTCGCCGCCTACGACAGCACTGGAACTCTCGCCACCGGGCCGGGGGCCGTCGGTGGACCTTCAGGGGCGTGGCTCGGCCTCGGGAGTGCGACATCGCCGGGCCAGCTGCTCCACCTCGGCGACGGGAACTTGCTCGTCGATGGCGGCGGCGAGCTGGCGTTCGTTCTCAAACGTGGCTTTACGGCCGGTCCCGGCCCCGGCGGTTGGATCACACGCCCCGCGGACGGGCTCTCGCCGTCCCCCATTTTTCAGATCGGGCGGATCATCGCAGCCGGTGATGGCGACCCAGAAGTGCGTTTGATTTATAGCGATGATTCTGCCGGCGAGCGGAGCGTGTTTGAGGTCGATCGGAAAGGGATCGTCGCTTCCGTGAAGAGTGGCTACACGGGCGGCGGTCCGACGGCCCCCTCCTATGGCGCGATTGCCCGCGGTTCCCACTTCGAAGGTTTCCTCGGGCTCACGGAGGCGGAACCGGTATTTCGCCTGAATTCGTGGCCGTTTATGGGGCTTGAGCTGGGGGATGGGGCTGGAAGTGCCGTTGACGTCCGCCTCGGTCGCCCCGCGCAAGAGACGTTGACCGCCTACATCCTCGATCCGTCGACGGGCCTTGAAGCGGCCGGAGCTGGGAAGCTCACCGTCGCCGGCCCCGGCGCAACGACGGGGAGCGTCGCGACGCTTTCCGCAGGAGATGTGAGCATTTCGCTCGTCGCCGATGATGGAGGCACGATTGTGATGACCGGTCTGACCGGTTCACTTGCCGAGGATGTACTTGTCATCGACGACGCAGGCACCGTCGGCCGTCGGCCGGCGCCGGTCGGCTTCCGGACGACAACGGCCGCTACGACCATCGCCGCCGGCGACCGGACGCTCGTCGTCCTCGGCACGTCGCCGGTCACGCTGACGCTCCCCGCCGCGACCGCCGGTCGCGAGCTCCAGCTTCTCAACCACAGCAGCGCCACCGTGACGCTCTCCGTGGCCGTCCTCACCGGGGCTGCGACTTCGGTCACAACGCTGACCGCCGGCTCCTCGGCGGTGATCGTCGGCGACGGCACCGACTGGCGCCGCGTCGCCGTCGGCTGAGTCTCCCAACGCCAGAGGGGGCGTTAAAAAGTAAAAGTAACTTTTACGTATTTGGCGCATCAAGAGTAAAAGTAAATCATACTTAAATACGGGGCCCGTCGCCCACTTCCACGGAGACAAAGCGTCAACAACGCTCTAGAATCCGAACGTGGGGTCGTTGCGCAGTGTGGTCGT
>JAAFHJ010000549.1 GCA_013298325.1 Myxococcales bacterium
GCGATCGGCGAGGTCGCGCGCGGAGAGCCCGTCGACGAGGGCCAACGAGAACGCTGCATGGAAGGGGACGTTTCCGCGACCGGAACTGGCAATTCGCTGAAGTTCCGCGCGAATTTTTGCCGCGCACAGCGACGAAATCGGCCGTGCAAGGGCGACACCTGCCTCGGTGATCGTCGCGAGGCCGCCGCCATCCTCTTCGCCGAGGGCGGCGATGAGCAGCTTCGCGTAGAGGCGCTCGTCCCCGCAGGCAGCGAGCGCCTTCAGAGCCCCGGCAAAGAGCTCACGGCCGGTCGCATGGCGCGCCAAGAGCTCCTTCGCCGCACGCTCGGCGGTCGGGGCAAGGTCTGGGTGGGTCGGTGCGAAGAAGGGGAGCGCGGCAGCTAGCCGAAGTTCCTGCGCATTTCGCCGTTCCAAGGCGCGGTCAACCTCGACGCCGAGCCGGCGAAGGAGCGGACGATCGCCGGTCTTCGCCGCGCCCGGAAAGGGCGTCGCCGATGCGGCTTCGGTCCGTCCGAACGAAGTGAGGGGGACGGCCGAGGCGGCTCGAGAGGCGACGCGCACGCTCGCCAGCCGCCCGGGGCGGGGCGTGAGCGTAGGGCGGATTCGGGGGGCGGTCGCCATGAGGGACCGGAGACCCTAGCCGACGCCGCCCGGTCTCCGAAACGGCACGGCGGTTCAGGTCCGTGCACTTTTTTTAACAGATGTTCAGTCTTTCCTTTCGGAAAGATCGCGATTTGCCGCCGCCCAAGAAACGCAAATCTTTGGCATACCAATTATTGGGGCCGCAACGATCTGTCGCTAGTTGAGCGCCGCGATGAGGACGAAAAATCCCACAAGAAGAAGCGGGACGCCGACCGCGCCGACGATCTTTGCGATCTTTCGGTTCGTGATCGACGATTGATGGTTCGGCGGAAAATAGGCGGCCGGAACTTCGCCATGCTGGGGGCAGTGGTACTTGGTCATCAGCGCCGATGCGATGAGCCAGCCGGGGATTCCGGCCACGAAGAAGCCGACGGCGGCCCCATCGGCGCGGGCGTTGGTCGCCATGCCACACGTCGGGCAGGGGATCGCGCCGAAAAGGCCCGGATTTATGTCACTTGCGGGGCCCTGCATCCCCGGCGGGCCGGGCATTCCGGCGCCGTAGGGGGTCATCGGTGCCGCATAGGGATTCGCCGCATAATTTGGCTGGCCGTAAGGCTGCGGCGCGTAGTGCTGTTGAGGGGCGCCATAGCCACCGGGCGGCGGGGCGTAAGCGTTCGGAGCGGGGTAGCCGCCGGGGGCACCGTAGCCTTGCGGAGGCGGATAGCCGGGGGTCCCGAAACCCGCTTGCGGGGGCTGCTGGGGCTGCTGCCCATAATTGGGAGGAGATCCATAGCCTTGTGCTTGGGAAGGATCTGCCGGAGGGTACGCCGGCTGCCCATAGTTGGGCGCTCCCGGGTACGGAGGTTTGCCGTTGGGATCGAAGGGGCCGCCGTTCATCGGCGGCATGTTACGGGAAATTACGCCAAAGTCCCCGCAAGAAGTGCGTCCTCGCCCGCTGCCGCCGATCGAGGAACAAGTGCGTCCAACAGGTGGAGTGCGAGCGCCTTCCGCCCCTTGGAAGTCCCGTCGCGCCCGACAGAAGGGCCCTCTTGGCCGGGGCCGACGCAACTCGGGCAGCCGTCCGGGCAGGGGCAGCCGCCGACGAGCTCGCGGGTCCGCCCCAGGAGGACGTTTCGGTTCTCGAAAATGCGTCCGGCGAGTCCGAGACCGCCGGGGGTGTGCTCGTAAAGGAAGAGCGTCGGGTTGTAGAGGCCGGTGATGTCGGCGTTTGCGTTGCGCCCGGTGCTCGCGACCATCGCCGCAAGCAAGTCGGCCGGTAGCGATTCCGGGCGCCCCAAGGTCGTCCCAAGGTCGCGGGGCTCACACAAAAGTGCAAGATTTGCAACGGTTTCCAGAGCAAGTCCCACGCCGCGAAGCGCATCGATCGCCGCCGCTCGCCCTTCGGGGACCGTCGCCAGGAAAGGCTCGGCGAGCGTCACCCAGAAAGCGGTCGTGTGGAGGTCGATCTCGGGCAACCGGACCTCGCCGTAGCCTGCGTTTTCGTGGGTGAAAAACTTAACTTTCTTGTATCCTACAACTTTTTCGACGACGGACACCTCGCCGTGGCCGAGAATTGCGACCGGATTCGCGCCGAGATCGGCCTCTTCGAGGACGGTCACGGAGACGAAGGTCATCGCGTCGGTGAAGTAGTCGGGGACGACCTTCCGAATGTAGGCTTTGTGATTTTCGTAGTCGAAACGTTCGACCTGCCAGCATTCACCGTCGTGCTGATAAATCGCCTGTTCGTGGACCATGGTGTGGGCGGCGCGGAAGTCAATTTCGGCGATGGTCTTTCCGTGCTCGACGTCGATGATCACGACGTTGTCCCAGCCGACCGTACGCAGAGAGACGTGATTGGCCGGATACGCTTCGTTCGCCCAATGGAAGGCGCCGCCGCTCTCGTGGAGGACCTGGTGGGTGACGAGGAACCGGAGCGCCTCTTCGGTCCTCGTCGCCTCCAACTGGCCGAATTTATCGCCAAGACGGAAGGGGAGTTCGAAACTTGCGCACTTCAGGTGCTGGATCAGGATCTCCGGATTCTCCGGCTCAACGCGGGCCTCTTCAATCGGCGCACCGAGGAGGTACTTTGGTTCACGAGCCAAATATTGATCGAGGGGGGCGCTCGACGTCACGAGCACACAAATAGACGTCTTTCCGCGGCGCCCGGCGCGACCCATTCGCTGCCAGAGTGCAGCGATGGAACCGGGGTAGCCGGCACAGACGACGGCGTCGAGCTCTCCGATATCAATACCCAATTCGAGGGCGTTCGTCGCGATGACGCAGAGGATGTCTCCGCTCCGCAGACGCTCCTCGATGTCGCGGCGCTGCTGGGGCAGGTAGCCGCCCCGGTAGCCCATGACTTTGTCGCGGGGGACGTGGGGACTGACGTACTCGCGGAGGTACTTCAGCATCACCTCGACGTTATTTCGGGATTGCCCGAAGACGAGCGTCGGCACGCCAGACAATACGAGATCTTTCGCGAGATAGACGGCCTGTTTTACGTAGCTTGCGCGAATTCCGAGTTCGGCATTTACGACCGGCGGGTTGAAGGAGAAGAAGCGACGCTCCCCCTGGGGGGCTCCACTTTCGCCAATAAATGCAACTTGTTCTTCGGGGATGCCGAAAAGGGCGGCGCCGTGCTCCCGGGGATTTCCGATCGTCGCCGTCGCGCCGATCAGCATCGGGTGGGAACCGTGGAAGGCAGCAATACGCAAAAGACGCCGGAGCACATTGGCGACGTGGGAGCCAAAGACCCCCCGGTACATGTGCATTTCATCGACGACGACGTAGGCGAGGTGCTGGAAGGTCCTCGCCCATTGCGTATGGTGGGGCAGGATCCCCGCGTGGAGCATGTCGGGATTTGTGAGGACGATACCGCTCCGTTCGCGGGCGGCTCGCCGTGCGTCGCCGGGGGTATCGCCATCATAGACGACGGCGCCGGTGCGAATATCTGCATCCTGCATCATTTTCTGCAGGCCCGCCTCCTGGTCGCGGGAGAGCGCCTTCGTCGGGTAGAGGT
>JAAFHJ010000550.1 GCA_013298325.1 Myxococcales bacterium
CTGCATGCCGGGCCACTTCTCCTCGCCGGCTTGCTGGTGGCCGTAGGCGAGCGCCATCGCGTCGTAGACGTCGATCGGAAAGTAGCGATCCCCTTTGCCGGCCGGCTCGTAGACCGGGCGCGCTGCATGACCGGCAAGTGGCCGGTTTGACACGCGATTCGTGTACACAAGCGGATCGGCCGGCTCCCAGGCGGTCGCGAGGAGATTCAGTGCAGGATGCACGAAAGACATCTCCGTCGTGAAGCCGAGGAAAGCGAGCGTGACGACCCCCTGGGCGTTCGGGATGAGCGTCGTCTTCAGGATGAAATAGCTCCAGAAGCCGCCGGCCCCCGTCGGAACGGCCGCCTTGATGTCCGGGTCGAGGGCGGAGAGGTAGTTCGTGTAGGCGCCGCCCATCGACTGCCCCATGGCGTAGATCCCCTTCGGATCGAAGGAGACTTCATCCTTCCCTGCCGGGAACTGAACGCCATCGCAGCCGGCGACCATCGCCCGCGTGACCTTCACCTTCTTCACGGCGTCGATAAACAGGCGCTGCTCCAGCATCCCTTGGCGGAACGTGTCGCGAAATGCCTGCAAATTCGAGAGGTTCAGGTACTCCTGCTCGCGGGCCCCCGGGATTCGGTCGACGCTGAAGGGCAGCGCGCTCGCCGCGCCCGCGAAGCCCTTGCTCGCCAGGATCATCGCCGGCCCTTCCCCCTTCGGCCCCTCGTCTTCGGGCGTCTTCTTCTTCGCGGCGTCGACGATGTCGTTCACCGGGCTCCCTGAGCCGTGAAAGTAGAAGGTGACCGGGAAACCGTTCGCCGGCATCGGCGTGTTCTTCGGGATCGTCAGGACGACGGTCGCCTCTTCGTCCCGCTGCTTTTTCGGCAGTCCGTTTGCGTCGAGATCAAACAGACCTTCTGTGGCGAAGGGGGGCTTCCCTGCTTGGAACTGGGGGTAGGTCACCTTCCCGAGGACCTCGCAGTAGCCGGCATGGTTTCCGTCATCGGAATCCAGCTTCAAATCGCGAAGTTCGACGGTATATGCGGCCTTCACCTTCTCGGAGATGTCGAAGGTGTCTTTGACGACGTCTCCCGTGGTGAAGACCGTCGCCGCGGCAACATCAGCTACCGGAATGCTCTTCTCCCCGAGAAGTTTTACGAGCGGCGCATAAAGGTCGACGAGCGCCTGACCTTTCGTGCCGACTTTTTCCCCGCGGAGGACCGCTTGGAGCGAATCGTTGGTGCTCAAAGTACGTTTGTCGGCGGCGCCATATTGACGTTTGATTACCACCGCATACTTGGTATTCGGCGCAAGAACAATCCCCGGGCGCGGTGCCACCGCGAAGAGCCCCTCCGGGATCCAATCGTCGACATCCCCCTCCGTCCCCGTGTGCGGAAGCGTTTGAGCAACGATCGGGTAGGCGGTGCCGCGCGCCTTGGAATTCGCATCGACGTCGACGAGGAAGATCGATTTGTCGAGCCCCGCCGGAATCGCGTCTGCCACGCTCGCTGGCGTGATCGCGCCATCGAACTTGAAGTAGGTTGCACCGTAGGTCGGAAACCCCTTCCGCTGCATCGCCGTCGCAAAGAGCCCCTTGCTCGCCCGCTCGGACACGAGCACGTAGGGCATTCCGGTGAGGTCGGGCGTCCCGGCGGCGGTCAGGCGCAGGTCGCTCGGGTACGGGGCGTCATAAAAATGCTCGGGCGTGTTGAGCGACTCAAAGGAGAACGACGCGGTCGGCGCCTTCGCCGGCTCCGACGACGAGCACGATGGGAGCGTCCCTGCGGCGACGGCTCCAAGGACCATGGGGACAAACGCGAAAGAGCGGGCGCGGCGGGGCATCATCGCCGCGCACCGTACCCGCCCAGGCGCTCGCGTGCATCACGAACGCGAGTCTTTTTGCTGACACCGCGCGTCAGGTACGGAGCGTCGCGACCGCCTCCTGGACGACGTTCCCCGAAGCGGCAATGCCGGCCGCCTTCAGAAACTTCATCGCGATCCCGGTCGCCATCCCGGCATTCCCCGCCGCCTTGATCGCGTCGGCGGTCGGAGCGAGCGCTGCCGCCACGGCCGCTGCATCGAGCTCCTTCGGGAGGAACGCCTCGAGAAGCGAAATCTCTCGGAGCAAGATCGCCTTCGCATCGGCATCGGCGGTCTGTTCGGCGGTCTCCTTGTTCGACTTGACGAGCTTCTTCAGCACCGCAGCCGACTCCTCGTCGGAAAACGTCTTCCCGGCGCGCGCCTCCGACTGCTGGATCTCCCCTTGGGCGAGGCGGAGGATCGTCGTGGCGACGCTGTCTTTCGCCTTCATCGCGGTGAGCGCCTGCTTCTTCAGTTCATCGATAATCATGGTGGGAGACGCATAGCCGCTTTCGCCTGGGAAAATGCCTATTTTTTACCCGGCTGGTGGTCAAACGTCCCGTTCGCCAAGGCGCGTAGATGCGTGCATGATGCATTGTCTGCCGCCGGAATTTCCTCGGTGGTTCCGCGGTCGGAGTCGCGTTGCCGCTGGGCGAGGCAGGCGTAGTCGCCGTCCCAGGGGAGCGCATAGGCGATGTGGTCCTCGTCCATGGCCCCCCAATTGTCGAGGGGGCACTTGAAAGAAGCGCTGCAATTTCCAATGGCTAGCGCGCCGAGCGGTCGCGCGGGGTCGACCAGCGAGCGGCCCGCAAAACCCGGCTCGACCGACGCCAGCGGAAGCGTTCCGCGGACGCCGAGCAGTGCCGCCAGCGTCGGAAGCCAATCGAAGTGGGTCGTCCGCTGCCCCGCGTAGCGCGTGAGCGCTGCGAGCGCTGCCGGCGAAAGCGCGCCGTTTCCGCCGGCGACGAAGGCAGGGACTTGCCCCTGTTCAATACGGAGGTTTTGCCCGTGATGAATGGCAGAATGCTCGCCAAATGCCTCGCCATGATCGGCGGTGAAGAGGACGACCCACGGATCGTTTCCGACGCGTCGACGAAAGGCCGCGAGCATGCGAAGAAGGGCCGCGTCCTGGGCAATGATCGCATTTCGATAGGCATTTCGAAGTGCAGGGAGACCATTCCACGAGACGGTGTGCGACCATGGCTGGAAAGGAACCTGGGAGGGGTCGACGTAGTACGGGGCGTGGGTTCCGGAAAGATGGACGACGGTAAAGGTGGTTTGAGTACTAGCCACATCCATCAAAGAGATGACCTTCTCGGCAAGGCGCTGGTCGACGCCGAGATCGATCACATCGTCTTCGTCATCGACGGCATGCCCGACGAGATCGTCGACGGAGAAGGTCGTGACTCCCGCAAGCGTGTTGGGGCGCTCGAGCACGTCGCGCCGCTGGGCCGACGCGTAGGTGACCGCAAGCGGTCGCCCGTTGCGGTCGCGCACTGCCTTGGCGACGTCAAACAGGGTCGCGACGCGCCCCAACGCTTCAGAATCCTTACCAAACGGCGTCGCCCCTGTGAGCGTGCTCCAGACGGCAATCGCCGTGTAGCTGGAGGGGGTGCGGTGGGCGCCAAGCGCGATCCGATCGGGAAATTCGCCCGGAAACCGCACATGGCCGCTCGCAAGGAGGGCCGCGTAGTCGTCGGCACGGAGGCTCTCCCCGAGCACGAACAGGATATGCGGGAGGCGCGGCGCCGTTGTCGG
>JAAFHJ010000551.1 GCA_013298325.1 Myxococcales bacterium
ACTCGGATTTGCCGCGGCGAGCCCACCGGGCTCAAAATCGACGGTCTCCCGATCATGTTCGTCGGACTCAACTTCTGCACGACGACGGGCCGCCTCTGCGAGGTGAACGCCTGGACGGTCACGACCGACATTCCCCGTACCGACGGTTCCCGGGACGTCAGCCTCCTATCGGCGAACCTCTTCGGCATCGCTCTCGAACGGCGCTTCGGGCCGCCTACGGACGCCCGGGAATCGCCGCTCTCCGATGCTTGCGTGGAGGGGAGACCGCACGCCGCCGACCTCCCCGGCCCTTATTGGCGCGACTGGTCCTGGTCGGCCCCGGTCTCGCGCGTACGTGCCGTCTTCCACTGCGACGAAACGGACCATGGCTTCTACATGTTCGCTGCGGATGCCGACGGCGTCCGCGCGCGCGTCGCCAAGCCCTAGGGCACCGGTGGGCAGGCGGTGATGATCTCGATGTCGGCCGTCTTGAAGGCGGCGCAGCTCGCGCCGTGGAGCACGATCTTTTGCGGATTTTGCGGGGTGTCGAAGGTCCAGCCGTCGGTCGCGTCGGCGACGACCGGGGTCTGGTTCCCGGCGCCGTCGGTGACGACGACGTTGGCGGTCATCGGGTCAAAGCTCTGGCCGGCCGGCACCTCGATGATGCGGGTGCACGGGTCGTCGGGCAGCGGGCGCGTCGCGAGTTTTCCCGCCCCGCAGTCGATGAACCCCGCGTCCGCGGTTGCCGACCCGCTATCGAAAACGGTGATCGGCCCGAGAATTTGCGCGTCGACGACGATGGCCCCGCCATCCTTGATGTCTGTGAAGTTGCTCGACGGCGCCGGCTGGCTGCACGCGGCGGCGATGAGAGGGACGGCGAGGGCAGCGAGCGACGCTCGGGCAAACAGGCGCATGGGGCAATCCTTTGTGGCAAATCAACACGTTCTCGGATCCGGCGCTTCGCCGGGACGAGACAACCCGCTGCGTCCTCGCCCGCTCGGGCGGATCGAGGATCAACTTCGTCGGGCGCAGTTCTACGTCTCTACGGGACGAGCTCCTGGCAGCGTTGGAACACGTCGACGCTCGTGCCCGGCGCGCCCTTGAAGGCGATGCAGCTCGCGCCATGGAGCTGAATTCGTTGCGCGTTTTCGTTGGCGTCCAAGGTCCACCCGTCGACGGCATCGCGGGGGACAAACTTCCGAGAGCCGGCGCTGTTGGTGATGCTCACCGCGTCCACGTCGGTCGCGCGGACGCCGGGGCGCTGACCGAGTGGGTAGTCAATGACGCGGGTGCACGGGTCGCTGGCGCGTGCCTGCTGGAGGGCGGCGGTGAGCTGCTGGGCGGCCGTGGCCGGTGCGGCGGTGGCGTCGACCTCGAAGTGGCAGGCGTTGGCGGCGTCACTTGCAGCGGCGTCGCAGGTTTTGTGGGCAAAACCGCCGCCGTTTGCCGCGATGCCGCCGACAAAGGCGCGGAGGGCCGGCGTCGTCGCGCCGTCGGTGAGGAGCACCGCCAAGGTGGTGATCCCCTTGGCGCGGTAGGTCTTCGCGAGCGTCGCCGCTTCGGAGGTCGTTGCGGCGTCGTCGGTCGGCGGGGCGCCGGTCACGAAGACGACGACCTTGTCGCCCCCGGTCCGGAGTCCGGCGGCAGCCACGTCCAAGCCATCGATCGCGCTGTAGTTTCCGCGGAGCGCGGCAAGCGAGACGGCCCCAAACGCCGGGCGTCCGGCGACGCGAGCGCCGAAGTTTGCGACCTGGGCGGCGTCGACGGTGCGGAGTTTCACGTCGGCGGCGGTCGGGTAGGGGCCGAGCCCTTTTGAGCTGTCGAGGGAGTCGGAGAACAGGCTGAGGCCGGCACCGAAGGTGGCGTTGTTCTCCGCCTGCCAGGCGGCGGCGACCTGCTTCACTGCGCTCGAAACGGCGGCCCACTTCGCCCCGTCCATGGCGGCCGAGCCATCGACGACGATCTCCAGGTAGCCGGGCACCGGGCGCGTCGTGAGTTGCCCGGCCATGCAAAGGACGATGCCCCCTTCCGGGGACGTCGAACCGCCGTCGGGGATGATGATCCCGGGGTTCGCGGCGGCATCCACCACGGGGACCCCGCTATCCTTCCCGTCCTCGAAGTTCGCCGGCGGCGCCGGCTGTCCGCACGCGGCGGCGAGGAAGGGTGCGGCAACGGCAACGGCGAGCGACGCTCGGGCAAACAGGCGCACGGGGCAATCCTTTGTGGCAAAACAGCAACTTCGTCCTCGCCCGCTAGGGCGGATCGAGGAACAAGCGACAGCGCTTGAGGCGTGATGCCTTTGGCATGCCGATCGGTCGGGGGCAAATGGGATTGCGCAGCACGTTATGCGGGCACGCCTACCCGGCTGAGCGGTGCCATTGGGTCGTTGGCGGTGCGCGTTCGAGGCCGCCCGTGACGACTACCGCATCAAAAGAATCGGTGATTGCGAGAGGTTGCACGCTGGGCGTATCTTCTGTTGCGAGTGGCCATCGCTCGCAAAGAAGCCGCATCGCATCGCCCGAAACAGGAAAGAACATGACTGACGGCACGCCTTATCCATGGGGCCAACACGCATACTGCACCGCTGCCGGAATCCCGATTCCGCTCGGGGAGGAAGGAGTCGAGGCACAGGAAACCCCGGCGCCAGAAACCGCGGTGCCCGCCGCCGTCGGTAACCTGCAGCGGATTCTGATGCGCAGTTTGCAGTCTCCCAACCTCGTCATTTTGGCTGGAGCGGGGGCGTCGTTGGCCGCCGGCTATCCCGCGATGTGGGAGCTTTGGGACGCGGCGAAAAAAATGCCAGAGTTTGCCAACGTCTTGAAGATGGTCGACCCAGAGTCGCTATGCGGGTCGAGTATCGAGAAGTTCCTTTCGCGGTGCGATGCCTACCTCGAACTTTACCCAAAGGATAAGAAGGTCGGTGATCTTCGGCTGAAGATCATTGGTCAAATCTTGGAGCTTTGTGGCCCCAACGGTAGTGGAAAACCGTCATCGGACGACCACAGAATTTTGCTGCGCAAGTTGATGCGCCGTCGCACGCGGGATGCGCGCCTCAAAATCTTCACAACGAACTACGACGTTCTTTTTGAAACCGCAGCATCCACGCTCGGGTTGGTTGCCATCGACGGCTTTTCGTTCTCGCAGCCGCGAACGTTCGATCCGCGTTACTTTGAACTCGATATCGTTCGGCGCGGCCGTCACGGCGAAGCCAACGCATTGCTACCCGGGGTCTTTCAGTATTTTAAGCTGCATGGATCCGTCACGTGGAAGCGAGAAGAAAACGGAGACTTGATTGTCGGCACGCCAAGTGCGGATGATGCGTGCATCATCTATCCAACCACGAAGAAATTTCAAATATCCTATACCCAACCGCACCTCGAGTTGGTGTCACAGTTTCTGTCGGCCATTCGTGAACCAAACACGTGTCTACTTACGATCGGATTCGGCTTCAATGATGACCACCTGAGCGAGCATATCGTTGCGGCGCTTCGCACAAATCCGCACTTCTCTCTCGTGGTCGTCTCGCCGGAGGCAGTACAAAACGTCGACTGGATGCGTCGCTTTCCTGGCGGGAAGCCCATGCCAGACGAAAAGAAGCCAGATGGCTGGCCGATGCACCA
>JAAFHJ010000552.1 GCA_013298325.1 Myxococcales bacterium
TCGAAATGCCGCGAAGCGTGCGAGCGCGTACTACGAGGGGGTCGACGGCGCTGCGAATGCCGCGGAAGCGATTCTCAACTACTCGCGCGGCCGGCGGAGGAGCAACCAACCTGGTTCGCCTGGTTCGCCTGGTTTGCGTGCCTGAATACGCGGATCAACGTTCTCGGCGCCGGTCGGTCGGCGTAAGGCCGCGCCGGTAAAGTGTGCTCCGGGAGACGCCGAGGCGTCGCGCCGCCTCGCTGACGTTTCCGCCATAACTGTCGAGGGCGCGCCCCATCACGTCGTCCACAACGCGGCGGACTTTCGAACCCAAGCTCGTTGCGCCCGGCTGCAGCGTGTCGGGAAGGTCTTCGACGTCGACGACTTCGCGCTCGCCAGCAAGAACGACGGAGTGGTGAAGCGCCATACGCAACTCTCGGATATTCCCGGGAAAAGCGTGACGCGTGAGGCGCGCGAGGGCGGCACGGGAGAGCCGCTTTGGCTCGGTGCCTGGCGCGGCGAGCTCCCCAAGGATCGCCGTCGCCAGTTCGGGGAGATCGCGACGATCTCGCAGCGGCGGGATCGCGAGGACGGCCCCAGCGAGGCGATGATAGAGATCGGCGCGGAAGGTTCCGGCGGCGACCGCTTCGGCGAGTGGGACGCCGGTCGCGGCGATCAATCGGAATTGAGACTTCCGCGGTCGTTCCTCCCCGACGCGATAGTAGCTGCCATCTTCCAGGACACGCAGTAGGGCCGCCTGCATCGCTGGCGGCATGTCGCCAAGCTCGTCCAGGAAGAGCGTACCCCCATCGGCTTCTGCGATTTTTCCTTTGGATCCGCTCCGGGAGGCGCCAGTGAAGCTTCGCGGGGCGTGGCCGAACAGCTCACTCTCCAGAAGGGACGCTGGGACGGCCGCACAATTGACGGCAACAAAGGGGGAAACGGCCCGAGGACTCGCGCCATGAATCGCGGCTGCGAGGCGTTCTTTGCCGGTTCCCGTTTCGGCGATGAGAAGGACGGGCAGCGTCGATGGGGCAATGCGTGCCGCCTTGTCGAGCGTCGCAGCGAGGGCGGGATCGCTCCCGTGGATGCGCGAAAAGGAGGCAGGGCGCGCCGGGGACGGCCGCGCGCGGACGATTTCCTGGCGAAATGCGCGATCGCGGAAGCGGATGATCACCGCGAAGACGCGATTGCGTGTGTCTTGCAGTGGTTCCAGGGAGACGGCGAGGCGACGATCGGCGACCTCAAAGGCGAGCGGCACCTGAGAATCGCGGGCGTATTTGGCGACGGCGTCAAACCGAGTTCCGAAGAGGCGCTCGACGGTGAGCGGCTCCTCCGGCGAGAGGCCAAAGAGTGTGCAGAATGCAACGTTTCGCGCAATGACCTGACCACGGCCGTCGACCACGAGCGTCGCTTCGCGATCGTTTCCGATGCGGGCTTCCACGGCGGGGAGGCCGCCGGCGATCGTCCGCGCGAACAGATCGTGGGCGAGCGCCTCCTCAAGGGCCCGGGCGGCCATCGGAACCGCCGCCGAAAACGCCGCGTCGGAGGCGCCGATGGGGCCGCTGACGTCAACGACGCCGACGACCTCGCCGAAGAGATCGAGGACGGGCGCGGCATGGCAAAAAAGCGCGTGATTTCGAGCTTCAAAGTGGGCAGCGCCGACGACGCTGACGGGGACGCGCTCGATGGCGGCGGTGCCAATGGCGTTGGTTCCGCGGTCTTTTTCGGACCACGAACAGCCGTCCACGAGGCGGGCGCGCGCTGTTGGGCTGTCGACGGTCCGCCACCCCTTCGTGCTGAGGATGACCCCTTCCGGATCGGCGAAGAGCGCGATGGCGCTGGCGCGGGCGAGGGCGTCTTCGAGGGGGGCAAAAAGACGCTGAAAACGGGCGGTTACAGGTGCGAGCCGCTCCTTGCGCTCCAGCAGATCGCCGTCGGGGACGGCAACAATCGGATCGCCGCCGAGGGGGCGTGCCCCAAGCGCTCGGGCGCGGCGCCACCGGGCGACCAGCTCCGCCTCGTCATCGCGATCGCCGAGGGACGTCTCCGACGCGACCAGGCGCGCGTTCCCTCCGGGACGGACGTCCCACTCGCGCTCGCAGAATCGGCGCCAGAACTGCACACCGCGATCATGAAAGTGCATCATGCATGCAACCCTTCGGCGCGCGCCGAGAGGCGACCGGCGAACCGACGCCCCTCTCCAACCGCACATCCAACCGGAGAAGGTAGCGCGCACCGAAGTTCTCGGCTGCACATTTCCCTCCAGCCTCTTTCGTCGATCCTGTGTTGCACAATGCAACAGGTGCGACAGGTGGAGCGCGTTGGACGTGCCGCCGTGGAGACGAGAAACGTCGAGAAAAAGGGCTTTTGCGCTGCGTCACGCCGTTGGCACATTCGCTGAAGAGTCGGGGCCACCACGTACCGACGTCCCATCCGAAGGAGAGCCCCATGATCTACGCCGCACCGAATACCGAAGGTTCGAAGATCGCGTTCAAGAGCCGCTACGGCAACTACATCGGCGGCGAGTGGAAGGCGCCCCGCGCCGGCAAATACTTTGAGAACGTGACGCCGGTCACCGGGAAGGCCTTCTGCGAGATCCCGCGCTCCGACGCCACCGACGTCGAAGACGCCCTCGATGCCGCCCACAAGGCGAAGAGCGCCTGGGGGAAGACCTCGCCGACGGAGCGCGCAAACATTCTCAACAAGATCGCCGATCGGATGGAGGCCAACCTCGAACTTCTCGCCGTCGCCGAGACCTGGGACAACGGCAAACCGGTCCGCGAAACACTTGCCGCAGACATCCCGCTCGCCATCGATCACTTTCGCTATTTCGCCGGCTGCATCCGTGCCCAGGAAGGTGGGATCTCCCAGCTCGACGAACACACGGTTGCCTACCACTTCCACGAGCCGATCGGCGTTGTTGCCCAGATTATCCCCTGGAATTTCCCGATCTTGATGGCGACCTGGAAGATCGCCCCCGCCCTCGCCGGCGGCAACGCGATCGTCCTCAAGCCGGCCGAGCAGACCCCGGTTTCGATCCTCGTCTGGATGGAGCTAATTGGGGATCTTCTCCCGCCGGGTGTCCTCAATATCGTCAACGGTTTTGGTATTGAAGCCGGCAAGCCGCTCGCTTCTTCGCCGCGCGTTGGCAAGGTCGCCTTCACCGGTGAGACGACGACCGGCCGCCTCATCATGCAGTACGCCTCCGAGAACCTGAACCCGGTGACGCTCGAGCTCGGCGGAAAGTCGCCGAACATCTTTTTCGAGGACGTTGTCGCCCAGGACGACGCCTTCCTCCAGAAGGCGCTCGAAGGCTTCGCGATGTTCAAGTTGAATCAGGGGGAGGTCTGCACCTGCCCGTCCCGCGCGCTGATTCAAAAGTCGATCTACGATAAGTTCCTTCCGATGGCCATCGAACGTGTCGGCAAGAGCAAGCCGGGCAACCCCCTCGACACCGAAACCAAGGTGGGGGCCCAGGCATCGCGCGATCAATTGGAGAAGATCCTCTCCTACATCGACATCGGCAAGAAGGAGGGGGCCAAGGTCCTCCTCGGTGGGGCCGTCGGCGAGATGAGCGGAGACCTCGCGACCGGCTTCTACGTCCAG
>JAAFHJ010000553.1 GCA_013298325.1 Myxococcales bacterium
TGTGTACGGCCGGCGCCTTCTCCGCCTTTGCCATCGGCAGCGGCCTTGCCTACTGGACCTACATCGTCAACAACGGCGCCCCCGCGAAGCAGTGGGCTGCCGCCGTGCCGGGCCTCCACAAGATGCTCATGGCGAAGTGGATGGTCGACGAGCTCTACGACGCCACCGCGATTTCGATGGTTGACGGCCTCGCTGACACCTTTGTCGGCGCCGACAAGATCGTGGTTGACGGCATCCTCGCCCAGGTGACCTCCTTCCTCGCGGCCGCCTTTGGCACCGCCTTCCGCGCCGTCCAAAACGGCATGGTCCACGTCTACGCGGCGGCCATGGTCGTCGGAGTCGCCGGATTCTCCTGGTTCTTCGCGATGCCCCACGCCGAGGGCATGATTGTCGACAAGGGCAACGGCGACTTCATCGTCTCCGCAGCCCCCGGGTTTGGCTACGAATACAAGTTCGATGACGCGCAGAAGTTCGGCGCGACGTCGGAGAAACCGGTCCACCTCGACCTCCCCGCCGCCGACAAATCGGACAAGGCGAAGGCGCCGGCACCGGTCACGAAGAACGTCGTCCTCACGGTCAAAAACGTCTTCGGCATCCAGGACACCAAGACCTTCGTCCTCGTCCGCACACCGGCGAAGGACAAGCAGATGATCGGGCAGAACTGAGATGGCTGCGCATTCCACCCACGAACCGGTCGGCGTCGAAAACGCCGCGAAGCCGGTCACCCTCGGCCAGATTGTCGGCGCGCTTATGTTCGCGCTCGTCGCGGCCGCGCTGGCGAAGTTCGTCTCCGCTCAGCTCCTGCCGGTGGTCATCGCCGCCGGCGTTGCCTACCTAATGCCGACCCACCTCGCCGAAAACGGCAAGGTTCGCGGCGCCTTCGGCCTGATGGCCGGCCTCCTCACCCTCTTCGTGGTGCGGATGTGGCCGGCCGCGGAAGCGGTCGTCGGCGAAGAGGCTCCCGTCGAGTCGCACACGCTTCTCGCCTGGCTGGTGGCGCTCCCGGTGCTCGCATCGATCGCGGTGCTGTTTATGCCCCGCCAGTCGCCGCGCCTCATCCAGGGCTTCACGTTCCTCGCGATGATTGCCGAGCTCGCGCTCAGCCTGCCGCTCCTCTCCGTGAACATGGGGCGCGCCTTCCACTTTAACCAGGACATTCCGTGGGTTGCGTCCCTCGGAATTCACTGGCATGTCGCAGTCGACGGCGTGTCGCTGTGGCTGGTTCTCCTCACGACCTTCATCGTGCCGGTGGCCGCCTACGCCTCCTTCGGCTCGATCACGACCCGCGTGAAGGACTGGTGCTTCGCGCTCCTGCTCCTCGAAGGCGCAATGGTCGGCACGTTCGTCTCCCTCGACGTCGTCTTGTTCTACGTCTTCTTCGAGCTTGGTCTCGTCCCGATGTACGTGATGATCGGTGTCTGGGGCGGCACGAACCGCATCAAGGCGGCCATCAAGTTCTTCCTGTACACGATGTTCGGCAGCGTTCTCATGCTCGCCGCGATCCTGTACCTCGGCTGGACCCACGCCAAGCTCACCGGCACCCCCTCCTTCGACTTCTTCGATCTTCAGCGGGTTCAGCTCCCGACGTCGACGATGCAGGTGTGGCTCTGGGCCGCCTTCTCCCTCGCGTTCTTCATCAAAGTTCCGATGTTTCCGGTCCACACCTGGCTCCCGGACGCCCACACGGAAGCGCCGACGGCCGGCTCGGTCATCCTCGCGGCGGTCATGCTCAAGATGGGCACCTACGGGTACCTCCGTTTCAGCATGGGCCTCTTCCCGGAATCCTGTGCCAAGTATGGGCCGACGCTCGCCGGCGTCGCCGTCTGGGGCATCCTCTACGGAGCGCTCTGCGCCTGGAAGCAGGACGACATCAAGCGGATCATCGCCTACTCCTCGGTGGCCCACCTCGGCTACGTCATGCTCGGGCTCTTCGCCGCGACGCCGGCGTCGATGGAGGGCTCGGTCCTCCAGATGGTGAACCACGGCATTTCGACAGGGGCGCTCTTTATGCTCGTCGGAGTCGTCTACGACCAGCGCCACACGCGCCACGTCGATGACTACGGTGGAATCGCTAAGAAAATGCCGCTCTATACGGCGCTTTTCGTCATCGCGACCATGTCGAGCGTCGGGCTTCCGGGCCTGAACGGCTTCGTCGGCGAGTTCATGATCATCACCGGAACCTTCACCAGCGGTGACGGCAAACTCGGCCCGGCGCGCGGTCTCCAAGCGATGTTCGCCGCCTTCGGCGTCATTCTGGCGGCCCTGTACATGCTCACCCTCGTTCAGAAGGTGTTCTTCGGACCGCTCAAGAACCCGGCGAACAAGAAGCTCAAGGACATCAACAGCCGCGAGCTGCTTGCGGTCGCGCCGCTCATCGCGCTGATGTTCATCGTCGGTCTGTTTCCGCGCCTCCTCCTCGACCAGATGCACGACGCGTGCGCCCGCATCGAAGAAGAGTACGCGGAGCGCATTCAGGCGAACCCGCCGGGCAAGGATCACTCCTACTACACCGGCCCGATCAAGCTCCTCGCCAAGAGCCCGAACGCACCCGCACCGGGGACTGCACCCGATGCGAAACCGACCACGGCGCCGGACGGCGACACCCACTGATCCGAGCGATTACCCATGAATCTCTTCTTCGCTCTTTCCCCCTTCCTCACCCTCGCCCTCGGAGCGCTTCTGCTCATGGTGGCCGAGGCGGCCGCTGCTGGTAACGGCCGCGGTGAGAAGGTTCGTCCCGGCCTCGCGCTCGGTGCCGCGCTCACCTGCTTCGCCTCCTGCGCAGCCGCGGCGGGCGTGTGGTTTTACGGCGTCGAGCGGATTGAAGGGCTCGATGTCCTTCAGCCCTGGCTCATCATCGACCGCTTCACGCTCTTCTTCGCCGGTCTCCTTGCGCTCGGCGGTGGGCTCGCGTCGCTTCTCGCCGGCGGCTACCTTCCGGAACACCAGATCGAGCGTGGCGAATTCTACGCGCTCCTTCTGTTCTCGACGCTCGGCGCCCTGATTTTGGCGGCCGCCGGCGACGTGCTCACGCTGTTCCTCGGTCTCGAGACGATGTCGCTCGGCGTGTACGCGCTCACCGCCTTCCGCCGCGCGTCTCCGCGATCGGCCGAAGCGGCGCTCAAGTACTTCCTCCTCGGGTCCTTTGCGGCCGCGCTCCTCCTCTTCGGCTTCGCGCTCCTCTACGGCGCCACCGGCCACACCGACCTCGCTGGCCTCGGGCAAGCGGTGAAGACGATTGCTTCTGGTGCGCTCTCCGGTCAGGCGGCCGGTCCGGCCACGCTCGGCGCTGCGGCGGGCCCGCTCGTCCTTTTCGGCTTCATCCTGGTTCTCGCCGGCCTCGTGTTCAAGGTGTCCGCGGTCCCCTTCCACATGTGGACGCCGGACGCGTACGAAGGTGCACCGACGCCGGCAACCAGCTTCATGGCGGTCGCCGTCAAGGCGGGCGCGTTCGCGGTGCTCCTCCGCGTGCTCCTCGTTTGCTTCGGCGACAAGCAGTCGACCTCTTGGGCTAACGGCTGGCCGGCGGTTATCGCCTGGATCGCCGTCCTCACGATGACCGTGGCGAACCTGGTTGCCGGT
>JAAFHJ010000554.1 GCA_013298325.1 Myxococcales bacterium
GCTTCGTCCCCGAAGCATTGGCGGTATCAGGGCATTCCCGCGAAGAGACGCTCGGCTTCTCCGAGGCGGCCGGTGAGATGCAGCGCTTTGCAGAATGGCTTGAAGTTCTTGGAAGTTCTCGGCTGCTCTTCGCCTCGGACAACAACGGCTTCGACTGGCAGTTTGTGAACTGGTACTTCCACCACTTCCTTGGGAAGAACCCCTTTGGTCACAGCTCGATGAACATCGGTTCGCTGTACAAGGGGCTGGTGAAAAGCACCTTTGAAAACTTCAAGCATCTTCGGAAGACGGCCCATACGCATCATCCCGTCGATGACGCAAAAGGGAACGCAGAAGCGCTCCTCGCCATGCGGGCCGAGTACGGATTGAAGCTCCCGTTGAAGTGAGCGCAAGTGAGCGCAAGTGAGCGCTCAGGGCGCGCGATAAATCGTGCGCGCCGTGACCACGTAGGCGGCCTCGCTCCAGGCGAGGGGGAAGGCGCTGAGCCAGCGCTTCGTCGGCTCCTCGAACTGCTCGCCGAGCATCAGCGCGTCGGTGGCGTAGGCCTGTTCGGTGATGACGTCGAAGAGGGCCCGTGCGCCGGCGACGTCGCCCCGGGCGAATTTGTGGACGGAGAGCCAGTTGGAGGCGACCGGCCACGGCTGGCCGCCGTAGTAGTTGTCCCCTTCGTAGCGCCGGACGGCGCCGCCGGGCGTCCCGAGGCGGGGGCCGACGAGGTCGCCGATTTTTGCGAGGGCCGGGGTCGAGTCGGGGAGGATCGCGAAGCCGCCGTTGCCAAGGGCCAGGTTGCCGATTTCGAGGCGGGGATCGAGGTTGCCGCTCTTCTTCATGCCACGCGCGAAGTAGCCGTCTTTGGTGACAAATTTCGTCATCAAGACCGTCCGCATCTCCTTGGCTTTGGCGAGGTACTTGGCGGCGGCGGCCGCTTCGCCGAGTTCGGTCGCGATGGCGGCGGCCGCTTCGAGGCCGGCGATCGCCGAACCGTTTGCGTAGGTCCAGCTTGCGCCGGTTTCGAGCTCCCAGAGGTCGCGGGAGGGGCCGACCTGGCCGCGCGGGGCGACGGTGACGAGGAAGTCGGCGGCGCGAACGACGCCAGGGAAACGGGCCCGCAGCCAGCCTTTGTCTTTCGTGGAAAGGTAGACGTGGTGAACGCCCCAGGGGAGCATGCCCGGCTGGTCGTTTTCGTTCCCTTCGCGGCCGAAGTTCCACATCGGTCCGCTGCCATCGGGCTGATAGTTTACGGCAAAGCTGCCATCGGCCAGGAGCTGCTTTTCGAGGAATTCAAAGAACTGTGCCGCTTCCGCGGGATACCCGGCATCGAGGAGGTCAATAGACGTTTTCGATCCATCGCGGGGCCAGACAAAGCGGTAGGCGGGGCTTGTGAGCGTCGGTGCGGCGATGAAGGCGCCGTTGTTCACGTGGTGCTGCATCAGCGTAATCAATGCGCGATTGTAGACCGGCTTCGCGCGGGCAGGCAGACCGGGGACCGGTTTTGCCTGGCTGAGGACGCGGGACCAGCGGTCGGCGTCTTCGCGGGTCGCTCCGGCGAATCCCAAGGAAACAGCGGCTTTTGCCTCGGTGAGTGCGCTGCTTTCCGAGCCGCCAAGGCCGATCGCGTAGGTGATTTGGGCCGATTGGCCGGGGGCGATCGTCGGAAGGTCGTGGAAGAGAGCGCCGGTGACGCCGGTCGAAGGCCCAGCCGTCGTGCAACCGGCTGGCTTGCCGTCTTCGGCGGCGAAGCGGGCATCCCGTCCGCTGCCCAACGGGGAGAGAGCGACGCCGCAATGGCTGTTTGTCGGAGCGCGATCGGCGATCGTTGCAATCGCGGTTTTGCTTCCGCTGTCGGTCTGAAGGAGGGCGCCGTCTGGCGCCGAGTAACGAACCGCGTCGCCGGTCGGCAGCGTCCCAATCGTGTAGAAGGCGTAGAAGGCGAGTTGCCCGCCGACGATCGGGTCGCTTCCACGATTGACGACGGTGACGTTACGCACGTGAGCGTCGTGGGTCGGGCGCATCACATCGGCGATACGAAGCTCGACGGCGGGGCCGGAGAACACGCTCTCGACGAGCCCGGTATTCTCCACGATGCGCTGACCGACGAGCCGAAGATCATGGGCCCACGAGAAGGTGCCGCGGGCGCGCAGGCCGACGTAGGAGTCGTAGAGGTTGTCTTGCCCGAGGGACGGGTAAAACAGCTCGACGAGCGCCCCCGCCTTGGCGCCGCGCCCGAAGTCCCGCGAGACGACGGCGAGGGCATTCCCGTTGGCTACTTGTGCGAAATTCGGAGAGTTTCCGGAGAACGCGGAGATCGGGTCCCACACGGTGAGGTCGTCGCTTGCGGTGTTCCCGGCGTCGTCTTCCGGGCTTGTGCAGCCGACGGGGGCGAAGGCGCCGGCGACGAGAAGCGGGAGCAGCCAGGAGCGGGGGAAGACGGCCATTTCACCACGATAAACCGTCCACTCGGATGCGGGGGACGCGATTTGTCGAGGCGGCTATTTTGGTGGGCACGCGCTTGAATCACACGGGAAACTCTTGAAATCGAGGTACGGGCCGCCGGTGTCGACGCTATATAGATCCAGCTGACAGCTGGATTTATAGAAGGTAAATCGGTGGTTTGCGAATGTGTGCTGCTCGCTCCTTTGACCGGGTTGCATGTGCATTGCACACAAGTTCGGGCTCATCCACGGCTCGAAGCCGTCGATTGCACCTGTCCGTTCCCCAAATCCCGGTGTTCCGCCCCTAAACGTCACAATTCCCCTTCTCACGACCCCAAAATCACAAACACAAGACGCGCGGAAACAGACCCCCTTCCGAGAGCCCCTTCCACGCTCTTCAATACCTCTTTTGGCGCGCGTAGCTCCCGCCCGATGAGACCAGGATCCGAGCACGCGGCGGCGGCGAACTCCGCGCCGTCTCCCGCTGCGCCATCTCCCGCTGCGCGGACGCGCCGCCGCTTACGCCGCGGGCAACGGCACGTACACCTCGCGCGGGTACCCGTAGGTGAAGTGCATTTTCCCCGTCCCCGCGGGGAACGTGACCCGTTTGTTTCCGCCGGCTCGGAGCCCCCGCCGTTTTCCGCCCTTCGCCGCTTCCCGCGCGATCCGGTGGGCCTTCCGAAAGGCCCGCATTTCCGCGATCAATCGCTTTGCCGTCGCCAGATCGCCCGCCGTGGTGATTCGCGGTGTCCGCTCGCCGAAGCGCTCGAAACTCTGCGCGCGGTCCCGCGGACTCGTCGCCAAAATTTGCAGGCGCCCGGCGAATCTCCCCGAATATCGCCGTCGCGCCGTCTTCACGTTTCGCTCCAGGTGGGACGCCGTTTGCTTCGTCAGCTCCGTGACGCTCCCGAACAAATCGATCGCCTCCTGCGGGGCCATTATCGTGAATGTGACCTCGGGCGGATTCGTCGCGTCGTCTTGGGCCAAATACTCGAGGGGCCGCCGCACCACGCATGATTTTCCGCGAAGATCGGCCACGGAGGAGACGTAACCGGGCCACTCTTCCGGGGACGCCACAAGCCCCGCCGCGACCGGATTCGCAATCGCATACGCGATCTTCTGGCTGAGCGCCGGGCCCCGTCCGTTC
>JAAFHJ010000558.1 GCA_013298325.1 Myxococcales bacterium
TCGGCCAAACCGGCATCAACGTCATCACGCGAATCATGGGACTGCTCCTCGCCGCAGTCGCCGTTCAATTCGTTCTGGATGGCGCACGAGAAGCATTTCCAATGCTCCTTGGCGGCGTCAGCCCCGCCGCTGAGACTCGCTAGCTCACCCGCCGAACCACCCCTTCGGCTTCTTGAGATCGGCGCCAAGCGAGCTCACCCCTTCGGCGACCGAAGCGATGTCATTTTCCAGCGTTTCGAGGCGTTCGCCCAGTGCGTCCTGGCCCGTGAGTGCCTTTTGAAGCGACTCTTCGACCCCCATCACCGCGCGAGGGAGCGGGGCGAACTCACGAAGGGTACGCCCGAGCGCATCGACGGCGGCGCCCACGTTGGACAGCGCGCTGGTTTGGGCGGCAATTTCGGTAGATACTTCGCCATTTTGTGCCGCTTGATCGAGCTGACGCACGCTCACCTCGCGGAGCTGGGCTGCCGTATCGCGTACCTGTTCGGCGACGACGGCCATCGTGCGCTCCAGGTTCGCGACCTGGTCCCGCGCGCTCCGATCCCGCGCGGCGTAGGCCTCGCGCTCGGCGGCGAAGGCGGCAGAAAGTGCTTTAAGTTCGGACTTTTGTGCGCCCGTAGCTTCGTTGATCGCGGTGGCGTCTCGGGCGACTGCGATCAGGCGCGCGTTGAGAACCGTGAGCTCGCGCGCAAGCGATTCTTGGGAACGAACCGCTTCCGCCTGGCTCGTCGCGATCGCTGAAATCGCAGCGAAAATAGACTTGTTCGCCGTCGCTTCGAGGGCCTGCGCCTCGACGATCGTCTCGATGCGTCCAAGGAGGCTCCGCTCAAGCGCATCGACGCGAATTCCGAGGGGGGTAAGCAGCGCCTCCGCGGGGACCTGCGCCGCACGAACGGAAGCAATATCGGTCGCTTGTGTGCCAATTAGCCGGTCGATGCGCGCCGTGAACGCCCCCTCCAGGCCCTCCAGGCGCTCGGCCATCACCGCCATCTGCTCGAGGCGCGCCGAAAGCGCTCCATCGAGGGCGTCGATGCGCCGAAGGATGCCGCTCGCCGTCGGGGGGAGGCTCGTCTCCTCGCGCGCCGTCTCCGAACGCGCGGCAAACACCTCGGTGCCCCCCATCTTGCCGAGCACCATCCGGACGACTTTGCCGAGCGTCTCGAGAACGCCGTTTCCGCCGTCGGCGCTGGCATAAAAGTGAGGAAAATCAGAAATTTGAAGGCGTGCAATGAGGTCGTCGGCAGCGAGAGCACCCGCGAGATCCCGCTTGTTGATCTGGACGACGACGGAGGGCCCCGCCGCGTTCAGCAGCGGCCGGAGGGCGGAAAGAACCGCCGCGTCGCGGGCGATCGTCTCCTCGGTAGGCTCGACGACGAGGACAAGTCCGTCGTAGCTATTCACAATTGTTGCGAAATCGTCCGTGGCGGGGACCGCATCAAGGGTGACGTAGATTTCGAGCTCCCCCTTGAACTTCCCCATGTGCGTCGGTCGCCAGAGGACCGTCTCCGCCGCGGAGCTTGGAGAGGATGCCGTCGGAAGTTTCCGAATTTGCTTGAGGTTTGCGGACTTCCCGGTCCCGCTTGCACCGACGTAAGCAATCTTGGTCGCAAGCACGCGCTCGTTCTCGAGAATGGTCGCCATCGGTGCCTAGTATTGGCATGTTACCGCCGCGCTGTCGCCGGTCGCGTAGCGCCCGCAGCTGCGGCTCCGCCGGTCGCCGCCGTAGGCGGTGAGGAAACGGCGAGCACGGTTGCAGCTGCGCAGACAACAGGGTCAGCGGTCGGGGCGATGGGGGCGGTCGAGCCGATAGTCGCTCGCGAATTGCGCGCCGACGCCGAGGGCGCCCCCGTGCCGGTCCCGATAGACGAGTGTTTCAAGGCAAAGGACGAAGAGAAGGTTCGCTTCCACAAAGCGATTCACTCCTTTGAACGATCGAGATCGCTGGCTGGAAAGTGCCGCCGCCCAGGGGGCAACTGCGATGCATCCGTGCCACCAAGCGCCTCGAAAATCGGGCATTTCTACCAAAGCCACCGCTGAAACTATGGCTACTGTTCCGGCAGACACGATGCCGGAAAAGCGTAGGGCCACGGTCGCAAATACCGCGGCCAACACCACCACGAGCGTCGGGCCATATTCGTTGTGAAAGAGCTTCACGAGCGCCCCCGCCGGGGGCACACGAAAATGGGTCATGTAGACGAATGACGCGAGGGAAAGTAAGCCGAGAAGAAATGCCAAAAATAGCTTCTTCAAGCGCCATTCTGCCCATGGTGCCTCACGAACGAGCGACCAGAGGCAGCCTACGGCGAGCGGGGCAAGCACGACCGCGCGAAAGTGCACGAAGGCCGCGGCCGCGCACCACAAGATTGCTGTTTCATAGCGCTTTTCACGAGAAGCGCGTGCCGCCATTGCCGCAGCGCCGACCCAGACGACGTCGTAAAAACCGCTGAAGGCGATCCGAAGCAGAAAGAGTCCGACGAACGCGCTGAGTACCGAAGCGGCACCGACGCGGGCCTCTTGAAAGAGTTTCCACCACGCATAGATCGCGGCGTGGGCAAGACTCACGATCCAGACGATGCCGATGAGGCCGAAGGTTCCCTTGGTCATCGGCAGCCACTGTCCAAGGAGGGAAAGCGGCAAGAAAATGAGAAATGACCCGGGGGGATAGAGAAAATACTCGTCCGAGTAGAGTTCCGGAACGGCGTGGCGAAAAGGGACGCGTAGCGCTGCCTGTCCGAACGGAAGCGCGTAAATTTCAATACCGCGTCGCAGAAAAATCCAGACGGCGTACGAATTGCGTAAATGATCGGAATACCAGCCCGAAAGATCCCCGAAGGGGGACCGCTGAGCCACGAGGAGCGCGACGCTCGCAAGCCACGAGCTCAATACGATCAACAAAAGCGAATTTCCGCGCAACCATGGCGCTCTTCGCGCCAGCAACGACCCGCTCATACAACCTAAAACCTCACCAACGCGTCAACGCCCGCGCGCCGGCGTCGCACCATCCCGACGGCCTGCGCGGAGCGTCGCGCCGCCAGCACGCGGCAGGCCAGCGCCGTTCGTCGCAATTGGGCGAAATCGGGGCGGCGAGGTTCGGGCAAATCTGCCCGAACGTCTCAGATTGGCACAGCTATTTGAAGCCCGCCGGCGCCGACGTGAAGGCGAATGTGCCCGCACCGAGCGTCCGTACGCGCTCAATCGCCTTCGTGCCACCGAGGAGCGGGATCGCCCGGAGCGCCGCTTCGCCGACGTCGGTGAGGGCGACGAGGAGCCCGTCTACCGCGGTCCCCCCTTGGAAGCGTACGAACCCGCGAAGGTCCTCCGTCGTGACGTGGAGGATGCCCGTAGCCTCGCCGCGTGCGAGTAAATGATAGAGATCGTTTAAAAAGTGGGGATCGAGTACTTCCCCGGAGAGTTCACCGACGACGGGTCCCGGTTGAACGGAGGCGCCCGGCTCGCGCGACGCCAACGCCTCGCGCGGTGCCGGTTGCCAGGGGGGGAGGCCGAAAGGATCGCTCGCGCGGGGGGCATCGGGAGGCGGCGGGGCGAAAGC
>JAAFHJ010000556.1 GCA_013298325.1 Myxococcales bacterium
AAACGACGGGAATCGCTGCTGAAAAGAGCCAGAAGGGGCGGCCGGAGGTCCCTTCGGAAAACTGGGGGGCGAGCCACGTAGTCGTGATGCCGATCCAAAGGGCCGCCACCGCCACCGCCACCGCCACCGCCGACGCGCGTGTTCGCATGGAATTCCGCGCCGCCCCCGTTCGCACGCCGCGCGCGACGAGCCAGGCGCTACCGCTGATGAAAAAACAAAGAAAACAAATGGATATGCGCGCTAGCAGCCGCGCGCGTGTACGCTGCTGAACAAGGCGCCGACGACCGCCGTCGTCAAAATCGGGATGCCGCTCGAGAAGCGACTGCGCGGCACCAAGTTCGTCGAGGCTCAGCGCGTCGTCGACGGCGCGCGTGAGGGCGAGCTCGGCGAGCGACCGGTCGTCGAGCGTTTCGAGGGCGCGCAGGTGGAAGCGATAGGCGCGCTGGGGGTCGTCGGCGCGACGTGCCGCATCCCCGCAAGCAAACGCGTCCGTTCCGTTCGGAATGCCTATTTCCGTGCATGACGCAGGTAACCTTGCCGGTTCCTCGCGGAGTTCGCTGCCTGCTGGAGGACCAGAAACGCAGCCTGTTCCAGGAGTTCCGGTGGCGGAGGAAAGGCCAACGAGTAGAAGCGCCAAGAGCGCAGCGGCGCGCATCGGGGACGATCCCTACCGCGGCCACGCGATTCGCATGGACAATTCGGCCGGATTCCGATTCTTCACCGACCATGACTTCTCGCACCGCGTCGTCGACTCACCTTTGGGCGCGTGCTTGCCTTCCGCTCCTCCTCGCGGCTTGCAGCGGCAAATGTGGCGGTGATCCGAATCCCCCGTATACGGTGCAACCTTCCGCCCACGACGCGGGCGGAGATGCCGTCGCCGCGACAGCGCCCTTCGTGCTTGATGCGGGGGCAGGGACGGCGGTAGCTCCGTCCGGCGGCGGAAAACACTTGGAACATGGGACGCTTGCCGCAGACGCCCCTGACGGCGGGCAGTTCCTGGCGGGAGTCTTCGCCGATGTCGACGGCGACGGCAAAGACGACCTCGTCGCCGCTGCGGCGCGGATCGGCGCCCACATTCCGCCGGACGTCCTCTTTTTTCCCGGCGCCGGGGCCTCGCTCGGTGCGCCGAAGATCATTCAGCCGGCTCCGAAATTTGGAGGGGGGGATAGCTGCGTCCCCGGCGCAAAAATTTCGACGGTCTTGGGCGGTGTTCGTGTCGAGGTCTCTGCGGTATGTGACGCCTCTCCAGGAAATAGTTCAGCCCGTCAAACGACAATTTTTACGGCAAAAGCCGGGGATCTGCAGGCGCGTGCCTCGCTCACGATTGCTCGGAACGATGATCGCTTTACCGTAGATGGGCGCGTCGAAGATCGCGACAACGACGGAAGTCCCGACGTCACGCTCACCCTCGCCGTCGGAAAGACCGAGCTTCCGATTGCCTACCTCGATCGCGCAGGCGGACTCGTCGTCGATCGGGCGGAGCCTTCGAAAACCTTTGCGAAAGAGGCATCGGTGGTCCGCATGGTCCCCCGTGACGCCTCGCTCACAAAGGCGCGCGAGCTCGCGGCCCTTCATGGAGCGCTTTGCGGCCCGAAGGCATTTGTCGTGACCTACCCCGATGCCCGTCCGTCGTGCGGGGAGCGCGCCGTCGTCGACTTGAACCTTGGGCGCGCGCTGGCCACGCTTCCGAGCGATCCCCCGTCGGCGGTCCTCCTCTATGAGCGGGCTGCCGCCGAGGGGGCGACGGCCGCTGACGAAAAGGTATTTCTGGCGGCCCTCACGAAAGTTGCCCCGAAGAAAGCGCCATTGACGGCGAAGTTTCTGACGGCGGTTCCCGATTTGACGGTCGGGGATCCTTCGTTTGGCCCGCTCGCGTTCGGAGCCGACGGGGCGCTTCTCGTCCGCGAAGCGTCGCGTACGACACGTGTCGAGCCGGCGACCGACGTTGAGGCGGTCCTACCCGATGCCGTCCCCTGGGATCGGAGCGCCAAGACGCCCGACGGCGCGTTTTCTCTCGTCGAAGCGTGGGACAACTGCGACGGGGTGACCGGTCGAGCAACGCTTGCCCCCGAAAAAGGGGCCGACACGAAGGATCCCCTCTTGCCGATCGTCCCGCGACTCCGCCCGAAAAACTGCGGCAATCACGGGGTCATCCTGCCGGTCCTCCCGGTGCGCCTCGGGGATGCGCTCTATGCCTACGTGGACGGTGAACCGTTGAAATTCGCCGCCCCCTACGCGAACGCCGAGCCGTCGAGCACCCGGAATTTTCTCGCGAATGCGGGACCTTTTGGGGCGCCCCTGGCTCCAAAAGGGGGCGCGATCGCGGTTGGTGGGCGCTTCGGCGTTGTCGTGGCGAAGGCGAAGGTCGGAAGCGCGACGGCGCTCACGAGCTTCCTCGTCGGGCTTGGGGACCCCAAAGACGGCCCGCTGAGCCACTGCACGGCGAATGACGATGGGACGTTTGTCGCGTGCGTCCAAAAGGGGCGCGCGATCGTCGGCCATCTCTGACCGCGAAAGCCGCAAATTTGGCTGCGGCGGTGCAATTCCAGTAGCGAATGGGGATGCAGCTTCCCGGGCGTCTTCGCGACACGACCCTCGGCGACGTCCTCGGAACGCTCCACCGCGGCGGTGCAACCGGCGTCCTTGAGCTCACCGAGCCGGGCTTCGGTGCCGTCCATCGCGTGTATCTTGCAGGCGGTTCCGTCACTGCCTGCGAGAGCCCACGCGGCCTGCGCCTGTCCGAGTGGCTCCTCCGGGACGGCGTCGATGCGGCAGTCCTCCGCCAATCGCTCCAGCAGGCGGTCGCCGCCGGGGAACTCCACGGCCGCGTGCTCGTGACGCGCTGGGAAATCGATGAAAAACGAGTGGATCGCGCGCTTCGCGCCCAGATCCTCGCGCGGCTGAGCGTCCTTGAAGGGCTCGCCGACGCGACCCTCCGTTTCCGCGCCGCGATCCGCCCTCCGCGGAGCTCCACGGCACCGCTTGGGACGGAGGAGATGCTCGCGGGTCGACGGCGCCGCCGGGTGCGGAGCGTTGCCGTTGAAGAGACCGGACGTGCCAAGGCGGCAGCCTGCTTGGGCATCCCCGCAAGCGCCGATCGCGCGACGGTGACGCGCGCCTTTCGCCGCCTCGTCGCCGACCACCACCCCGACCGAAACGCGCGGGACGGGGAGGCAGCGATTCAAAAACGAAACGCGGAACTTCGTGCGATTGTCGAGGCGTATCGGGTCCTCGTCGCGTCGTGACGGGCTCGACCGTCCGCGGAACTTGCGTGGGGGACAAACGGAAAAGAGGCCCGCGATTGCTCGCGAACCTCTTCGAATTCCCTGGAAGATTCCAGAATCAGCGATTGACGCGCTCGAGGTAGTTGCCCGAGGTCGTGTCGATTTTGATCCATTCGCCTTCTTTGATGAAGAGCGGCACGTTGACCGTCGCGCCCGTCACGAGCGTCGCCGGCTTGGTTGCACCGCTCGCCGTGTCGCCCTTCACGCCCGGTTCGCTCGAGACGACCTGCATGATGACGTTGGCCGGGAGATCGACCGCGATCGCGTTGCCGTTGTAAAGG
>JAAFHJ010000557.1 GCA_013298325.1 Myxococcales bacterium
TCAACTCGAAGTGATCCGCCGCGGCGTCGAGCTCTGGACGAACCCCGGCGACGTCGTCCTGTCGCCCTTCACCGGCATCGGCAGCGAAGGCCACGTCGCCCTCACGATGGGCCGCCGCTTCGTCGGGGCGGAACTCAAAAAGTCCTACTTCGAGCAGGCCGCCCGCAACCTCGAAGCCGCCGCAAACCCTCGCCAGCATTCGCTTTTCGCGGACGTAGGCTGACCCTTCTTTCCACGGGGCGGCGCGCGCAATCGCCGTCGCCCCTTTTTGAGGTTCCCCATGATGTTCGCGATCTGCATCGCGGCGTTCGTCGCCGCATTCCATGAAGATTTGACCCGGCGGTGGAAGCGATGACCGCCTTCATCCTCGCCGCCTTCGCGGCACTAGGCGCCCCGTCGCCCGACGCCTCCCTCGTCTCCGCCATCACGTTCGAAGCGCACGAGCGCCCCTTCGTCGGCGCCTCGGAAGAGCGCACCGCCGCCGTCCTCGTCGCCATCGCTTACCGCGAGAGCGGCGGACACGTCGACACGACCGGCGACCACGGCTCGTCGTTCTGCGCGTTCCAAATCCACCTCGGGAGCGGCGTCACCGCCGAAGGGTGGACCGGGTCGGAACTCAACGCGGACGCCGCGAAATGCACCACCGTCGCCGCCCGCCTCGCGCGGATGTCGTGGAGACGGTGCGCCGAGCTCCCCGAGAGCGACCGCCTCGCGGCCTACGCCCGCGGCGTGTGCGACTCCAAACGCGGCCAGGCACTCAGCCGAGACCGCATGTTTTTGGCAGAGAAAGCCCTCGTTGCGGGGCGGAAGGCGGCGGCTCAATGAAAGACCCCAAGCCCACAATCATTGACGTCGAGCCCGTCTGGACGGGCGAAATCATGGGCATCCCTTGCGCCGTCCTCGCCGATGGGAAGCGCATCATCGACCTCGACGCCTTCATGGCGAAGCTCGAAACCCTGACAGACCCCGACGAGGTGATGACTCTTGCATCATTCGCGCGAGGCACTGGCATCCCGAAGGGACCGTGATGAAAGAACACCCTATTCTCTTCACCGGCCCGATGGTCCGCGCCATCTGGGCCACGACCTTCAAGGTGGTGACGCCGTGACCGGCCTCATCGTTGACCTGTTCGCCGGCGGCGGTGGCGCCTCGGAGGGCATCCGCCTCGCGCTCGGACGCTGCCCCGACGTCGCCATCAACCATGACGAGGCTGCGATCGCCATGCACGAGGCGAATCACCCGGCGACGCGGCACTACCAAGAGGACGTCTTCGCGGTGGACCCCGTCGAAGCGGCAGCGGGGCGCCCGGTGGACCTTCTCTGGTGTTCCCCGTCGTGCACGCACTTTTCGCGCGTGAGCGGCGACATGCCTCTCAACGAGCAACTTCGCTCGCTTGCGTGGGTCGTCGTGGACGGTCGCGCGGGTGACGGCGAGGTGTTTGGCCCTACCCGAGGATGGGCGCGTGACGTCCGCCCGGCCGTGATCGTCCTCGAAAACGTCGCCGAGTTCCAGACGTGGGGGCCGCTTGGCCCCGACGGCCGCCCCAACAAGGCGCGCGCCGGCGAGACGTTCAATGAGTTCGTCAAGTCGCTGACGGATCTTGGCTACCAGGTCGCGACGCGCATCCTGAACGCGGCCGACTACGGCGCGCCGACCGCGCGCAAGCGGCTCTTCATGGTCGCCCGTTGCGACGGCCTGCCCATCGTCTGGCCGGAGGCAACCCATGGCCCCGGCCGCATCCCCTACCGCACGGCGGCGGAGTGCATCGACTGGACGATCCCCGCCCCGAGCATCTTCGCTCGCCGGAAGCCGCTCGCGGAGGCCACCCTTCGCCGCATCGCAGAGGGGATCCGCCGCTACGTCATCGGGACGCCGACGCCCTACCTGGTCACCATGCCCGAAGGGCTCGCGGTCCCGACCCTCGTCCAAACCGGCTACGGCGAACGCGAGGGGCAAGCGCCGCGCTGCCTCAACGTCCACGCGCCGCTCGGAACCGTCGTCGCCTCGGTCAAGCACGGCCTCGTCGAGGCGTTCATCGAGCGGTTCCAACTCGGAACCTTCCCAGGGCGTTCCGAGCAAGTCGCCGCGTTCCTGACGAAATTCTACGGCACGTCGACTGGCGCGCAGATGGATCTCCCCATGCCGACCGTCACCGCGACGGGGCATCACCTCGGGATCGTCACCGTCCGCGGCGAAGCGTACCGCATCGTCGACATCGGGATGCGGATGCTCGAACCGCGCGAGCTCGCGACGGCGCAGGGCTTCCGGCCCGACTACATCCTGACCGGCAACAAGACGCAGCAAGTCGCGCGGATCGGCAACAGCGTTTGCCCGCCCGTCGCCGCTGCCGTCGTCCGTGCAAACACGACCGCCCTCGCAGGTGCCGCGTGAAGCCCGTCACCTACGGCCCGCCGCACGCGTCCTGCCCGCGGTGCGGTCGCGCCATCCCCTTGGAGGGCGCCTTCGTGGCGCCTCACCTGTCCGCCATTCATTCCGTCGACCCCGACGGAACGCGGCGAGGTCCCGAATGCCCCGGCAGCCGGTGGACCCCCGCGCCTCACGAGATTGTCCGCTTTCCGCTGCGAGGTGACCTGTGACCGACCTTCAGACGTTCGACGCGATCAGCATCACGATGATCAACGACGAGCCGCGCGTGCGCGACTTGGACCTGGGGGTCGCCTTGGGGTTCGCCCGTCCCGCGAAGATTCGCGAGTTGGTGGAGCGATACAGCGAAAAACTAAGCGAATTCGGAGTTCTCCCCACCGTGGGGAAAACCTCGGGAGCCCTTGGCGGCCGCCCGACGACGGAGTTCTTCCTCAACCGCAAGCAGGCGCTTTTCCTCTGCGCAAAGTCCGAGACGGAACTCGCCTTCGAAGTCACCGCCGCAATGGTCCGTCTGTTCGACGCCGCCCTGGAAGGTCCGAGGCGGGAAATCGTCCGCGCGCCGCAGACGATGGAAGAGGCTCTAGAGCTCGCCCTCGCGCAGCATCGCGAACTCAAGGCGAAGGCCGCGGAAATCGCCGTCCTCGCCCCCAAGGCCGAAGTCGCCGACCGCATCGCTGAGGGTGACGAGGTCGTGTCGCTCGCCCATGCCGCGAAGAACCTCAACGTCGGACCGAGGGCGCTGAACGACCTTCTTCTCGACGGTGGCATCCTCTTCCGCGACGCCCGCGGGAACCTCATTCCCTACCAAATCCACGTCAACACGGGGCGCTTCGTCGTCCGCCAGTCCCCCTACCGGCATCCCAAGACCGGCGAGGCGCGCTACTCGGCAACGACCCTCGTCACGCAGAAGGGCATCGTCTGGCTTGCCGAGCGCCTCGCGCCCGCCTCGTCGGCCCGCCCGGTCGCCACGCTTCCCCTGCTTGACCGCGCGAAGCGGGGCGGCCGCTGATGGCTCGGGGGGATGCGCCGGCGTCGGGAGTCGCGTCGCTGGACGAGATCGCTGCCGCGATGGCGCGTGACGCGAAGGCACTCGTCGTCGCCGCCGAACGGCTCGGCGACTGGTCACAGGTTGAAGCGGCGGGGGCGGTCGTTCAGGCCATCGCCCGAGATCGGAAGAGCG
>JAAFHJ010000559.1 GCA_013298325.1 Myxococcales bacterium
GGCGACCCCAAAGAGAGCGAGCGTCTCCGCTTGGGTCGTGGTGTGGAGCGACGGCGCGAGGGTGCTGAAGCGCCCGCCGCCGCCAAGGGCCATCGGCAGGAGGAGCTGATCGGCGAGGTGCTCGCCGGCAAAGACGCCAGCGGCATCCCACCGGAGGAACTGCTCGCAGGAGTCGCGGGCGACCGTCTCTGCGGAGAGTCCACGCTCGCCGAAGGTGACGAAATATTCCGCAAAATCAGCATCTTCGTAGCGATGCTTCGCTCGTACTCCGTAGATGTTCCCCGCGCAGAGGGCATCCTCGTAGGTGATCGTCTCCAGGTGGCGCCGGTCGAGGGTCTTCCCATGGACCTGTCCGAGGAGGGAGATCGCTTGCGTATGCTCCCGCTTGCCGACGGCACTCGGAATTTTTGCAATTTCTACGACTGAGCTCAGCTGCACTTCGCCGGGATCTCGAAAGAGATCGCAGGCGACAAGTCCCTTTGAGGAAGGGCGAAGTGTTACCTCGACTTTTCCGCCACCTGCCGGGTAAAAGCCGGGGCGGACGAGCTTCGCGTCGAGGAGTACGCCGAACCGCCGGAGGACCGGCACGAAGGCGTTGACGAAGAAACTCCAGGGGGGCGCCATCGGGTTGTGGGTCCCCCCTTCCAGCGTGATTGTGATCGGTTCCGACGCCGATTTTGAAAGCAAAATCGGAAGGATCGTCTGCAGGACGAGCATGGTGCTCCCCGCGCTCCCGATCGCAAATGTGTAGTTTGCATGCTTCGGGGGCGTCTGGGGCCGGAAGGTCACCTTTTGGGATCCGAGGGCGAGCCCGGTCACCTCGGCTTCGCAGGTCTCCGTGGCGGCTCGGATCGCCATCATGTGCTGGCGCATCAAACCCGGTTTCTCGCGGCCGGCTCGAATATGTTCGAGCACGATCGGTCGCCCCGTGATGGCAGAGAGCGTCAACGAGGTGCGTAGAATTTGGCCGCCCCCCTCGCCGCGGGAGCCGTCAATGATAAGCGGATACATACAGGGTTTCTCCTCGGTAAAGCAGTTTAAGCAAAGCTAGCGGGGTGACGGTCACCCCTTCACACAGATGACCTGACGGAGTTCGTGGACGATCGCGACCAAATCGGCCTGGGCCGCCATCACTTTATCAATCGGCTTGTAAGCCATCGGCGTTTCGTCGATCACGTCACGATCCTTGCGGCACTCAATCCCCGCCGTCGCCTCGCGGTGGTCTTTGAGGGTAAAGCGCTTTTGAGCAGCGGTTCGGCTCATCGCTCGCCCGGCACCGTGGCTGCACGAACAGAACGAATCGGCGTTTCCGCGCCCACGGACGATGTAGGAACGTGCCCCCATCGAGCCAGGAATAATGCCGAGTTCCCCTTCGCCGGCGCGGACGGCCCCCTTCCGGGTCACAAACACGTCGGCGCCGAAGTGGTGCTCCTTCGCGACGTAGTTGTGGTGGCAGTTGATCGCCTCTTCATCGACGGTGAACTTCGGGAGTCCTGCGTCTTTGAGGGCGCGCAACGTCGCCGTCATCATCAGTTCCCGGTTGGCGCGCGCGTAGTCTTGCGCCCAGGAAACCGCTTCGATGTAGTCGTTGAAGTGGGTCGAATGTTCCGTGAAGTAGGCGAGGTCTCGGTGGGGAAGGTTTCCCCATTGAGCTTCGAGGTCCTTCTTGGCCCGTTCGATGAAGTAGGTCCCGATGCGGTTCCCGATCCCGCGGGACCCCGAGTGGAGCATCACCCAGACGGCATCGCTCTCATCGAGGCAGATCTCGATGAAATGATTCCCGGTTCCGAGGGTACCGAGCTGCTCGAGGCGGCTCGCCGTCGACACCTGAGGGTGCTTGGCGAGGATCGCCGCGTAGCGGTCGTCGAGGGGGGCCCACGCTTCGCGGTTGGCGTCGGGCGGGTTTCGGAAGGCGCCGCGATCGTTGCGGCGGCCGCCATCGGTACGGCCGTGCGGGACGCGCGCTTCGATGGTGCTGCGGATCGCGAAGAGGTTGTCGGGGAGCTGAGACGCGCGGAGGCTCGTCTTTCGCGCGATCATTCCGCAACCGATGTCGACGCCGACCGCCGCCGGGACGATGGCGCCGCGGGTCGGGATGACCGAGCCGACGGTCGCGCCGATGCCGAAGTGGACGTCCGGCATGACGGCGATGTGGTCGTGGATGAAGGGGAGCTGGGCGACGTTGGCGAGTTGGCGGACCGCCTCCTCTTCCACGGCGACGCCGCGGGTCCATCCGTAGATCGGCATTTCATCCGGCGTGCGGTCGAGGCGCTCGTAGCTGGGGAGGTGCGTGTTCATGATGGTTTCCCTTCTTCAGGGGGCGTGCCAACGGGGCCAATTTTAGAAAACACCGCGATTTTCGCCATTTCGGGGGGCGCGCCCCTGCGCAATCTCGCGCGTGTTTATCTTCTTGGCTAGCGTCCCGCCCGTTTGGCTAGTCTGTCGGCGATGGCGCGCAAGAAGACGGTGGTGCTCGGACTCCTCGGAACGACCCTCGACGCCGGCCTCGGCCCGAACCGTTGGGAGCGCTGGCGGCCGACCGTCGACCTCCACCGGCTCCCCGATCTGATCGTCGATCGCTTCGAGCTCTTTTACAACGGGAGCGCGGCGACGGCCGCTTCAGGCGGGGCCCGTCCGTTCGCGAACGCCAGCGAAATTGCTGGCCGCGGCGTCGCGAGAGACGGCGGGCCCCCTTCAACAGGCGGTCGCGCGGCGCGCGAGGCCCGGGACTCCGGCCTTGACCAGGCGCTCCCGCGCACGTCGGACCCACACGAGCTCCTCGCTCATCGCGTAAAGGCCGATATTCGTGAGCTTTCTCCGGAGACGCAGGTCAAACTCCATCGGCTCGGCATCGCCGACCCGTGGAACTTCGCCGAGGTCTACGAAGCGCTCCTCGACGTCGCCGAGGGGTACCCGTTTCGCGACGACGAGGAGTACCTCGTCCACCTCACCACCGGCAGCCACGTCGCCCAAATTTGCCTGTTCCTCCTGACAGAGGCCCGTTGGTTTCCTGCAAAATTGCTTCAAATTTCGCCACCGCGCGTGCCGGGGGAGGATCGTAGCCGCAGGAAGTTTGATCGGGGCGGAGACCGTTCGCGAAGCGGCGAGGGCCCGAAGAGCTGGGCCGACACCCGGCAGACGCGGGATCATGGAAGCTTCCAGATCTTCGATCTCAATCTCTCCACCTACGATCGTCTCGGCACGCGACTGGCGAAGATTCAGCAGGATGCCCAGGGGATCCTCAAGGCAGGCATCGCTACCCGAAACAAGCATTTCAATCATACGATCGCGCGTATCGAGCAGGTGGCAACCTCCTCGACCTCCCCGATGCTCATCCTCGGGCCGACCGGCGCCGGCAAGAGCTTCCTCGCGCGCCGAATCTTCGATCTCAAGAAGGCACGCCACCAGGTCGGCGGGGAGTTTGTCGACGTAAACTGCGCGACGATCCGCGGCGACGGCGCCATGAGTGCGCTTTTTGGCCATGCAAAAGGGGCATTTACCGGCGCGCAAGGGGCGCGGGACGGTCTCCTTGTACGCGCCGACAAGGGGG
>JAAFHJ010000056.1 GCA_013298325.1 Myxococcales bacterium
AACCGACAAGGGCGCGATCGACGACGTCCGGGTAGGCGGCGTCCATCTCGGCGGTGTCCCTTCGAAGCGGCAGGCCGTAGGCGACGATCGCCACGAGGGTTGCTGGGCCCCAGAAGACGATGCCGACGGTCGTGCCGACGCACACGTGCACCACGGTTCGATAGGCGAGCGCGTCGCCCCCCTGCAAAAGTGCCGGAATAAAGCCGCAGATCGTCCCGGACGCGGCCGCCGCGTAGGCAAACGCGCCGCCGATGCGGACCGCCGTCGATAAACCGGGGACAGCAGGTTCGCGCTTCGGCGCGTTCTTCGCGGTGACGAGCCCGTAGCGGAGCCAATGGAAAGCGAAGGGGGCCACCACAAAGGCGACGATCGGCACCAGGCGGGCCGCGAACGCGAGAAACGGCACGCACGCCCAGGTCGTCAGCCCCAGCGCCCCGGCGAGCGCGGTCGTGACGATCGCTTCGCCCGGTCGCGGCAGCGGCAACGCGGGGCGGTCCATCGCGATGCAAACTACCGAGCTTTCGCCGGTGTTTCCGTCGCAACCGTGACGAGGGCGAGCGGCTCTTCTGGCGTCGCCGCGATTCGGTAGCTCTCGACGGCGGCGACACGCACGAGCGCGTGGGTCGGCGCGGTTCCGTCGCCAAGAATGGGGACCCTCGCGAGCCGTTCCGCCGCCTGCTCGGCGATCGGAACGAGGTGGAGATCGCCGGTGGGCCAGGCTTTTCGTGCGGCAAGCCGGCGCTGGGCACGAAGCGCGACGCCGACCGGGACGGCGAGCGCCAAGAGGCCGAAGAGGAGGAACGTCGCCACGGCGTTCGTCGCGTGGGCCCGATCGAGGGTCGAGCGAGCGAACCCGACGCCGCCGACGACCAGCGCGAGCGCAGCGCCGATGGCGAGCCGGGCGTGGGTGCGGACGAGGGCGCGATCGACGACGTCCGGGTAGGTGGCGTCCATGGCGCCGGTCGCCGCGCGGAGGGGCAGGCCGTAGGTGAGAAGGGCGAGGACCGCCGCCGTGACCCAATAGGCGATGCCCGCAATCATGCCTACCGGGTAAAAGAACACGGCGAGGACGCCGGCTCCGCCAAAGAGCGTATAGCTCACCGTGCAAAGGCCGGCGACGACCGGCGCATAAAGGAACGTGGTTACCCCGATGCGGACCGCCGTCGATGTGGGGTGGGCAACCCGGCGTTCGGGGGAGTTCTTCGCGGTGACCAGCCCGTAGCGGAGCCAGTGAAAGGCGAGAGGGGCGAGCGGTACCGCGAGGTCGGAGGCGGCAGCGTCGGCGACTTCGGCAATGTGGGAGACCTCGGCGACGTAGGAGGGGAACGCGAGAAACGGCACGCAGGCCCAGGTCGTGAGCCCCAGCGCCCCGGCGATCGCCGTCGTGACGATCGCTTCGCCCGGTCGCGGCAGCGGTAGCGGCAACGGCAACGGCAACGGCAACGGGGCGCGATCCATCGCCAACGATTCTAGCGTTCTTTCGAGGAGATGTCGGTCGCGCGTGCGTATGCGTCCTCGTCGGCAACCGCGATGAGGGCGAGCGGCTCTTCTGGCGTCGCCGCGATTCGGTAGCTCTCGACGGCGGCGACACGCACGAGCGCGTGGGTCGGCGCGGTTCCGTCGCCAAGAATGGGGACCTTCGCGAGCCGTTCCGCCGTCTGCTCGGCGATTGGAACGAGATGGAGTTCGCGGGTGGGCCAGGCTTTTCGCGCGGCGAGGCGGCGCTTGGCACGAAGCGCGACGCCGACCGGGACGGCGACCGCCAAGAGACCGAGGAAAAGAAAGGCGGTAAAGGCGAGCGGCCCACCGTGGAGCTGTTCCGTCGGCGTTGCCCTTCCGGCACGGAGGTAGCCGAGGGCGCCGACGATCACGGGGAACGCCGCGGCGATCGCGAGCCGGGCGTGGGTGCGGACCAGCCCTCGGTCGACGACGTCTGGGTAGGCGGCGTCCATCGCACCGGTCGCTGCGCGGAGCGGAAGACCGTAGGCGGCCAGAGCGATCAGCGTGGCCGGGCCCCAGATCCAGACGCCCTCCGTCACGCCGACGCCAAAACTGACCATCACCTGCGCGAGGCTGGACCCCTCAAAGAGCCCGAACACCATGGCGCAGAGTCCCGTCACGATCGGCGCGTACACGATGGCGCGACCGCCGATGCGGACTCCCGTGGACGAGGTCGGGAGCGCAAAACCGCGCTCCGGCGAGTTCCGCCCCGTGATGAGCCCGTAGCGGAGCCAGTGAAAGGCGAACGGCACCACCACGACGGCTATCATGGCCATCACCGGCATCGAGACGGTAGCGAACATGGCAAACGGAAGGCCCACCCAGGTCGCAAGTCCGAGCGCTCCGGCGAGGGCGGTGGTGACGATCGCCTCGCCCGGTCGCGGCAACGGCAACGGTAACGGCAACGGGGCGCGATCCATCGCCGACGATTCTAGCGTTCTTTCGCGGAGATGTCGGTCGCGTGTGCGTAGGCGTCCTCTTCGGCGACCGCGACCAGGGCGAGCGGCTCTTCGGGGGTCGCGGCGATTCGGTAGTTTCCAGCCCCCGCGACACGCACGAGGGCGTGGGTCGGCGCCGTTCCGTCCCCAAGAATGGGAAGCCTTGCGAGCCGTTCGGCCTCTTTCTCTGCGATCGGTACGAGCTCGAAGTCGCCGTCAATGCGCCCCGTTCGGGCGGCAAGCCGGCGCCGGGCATGGAGGGCGACGCCTACCGGGACGGCGACGGCCACGAGGCCGAAGAGCAGGAACGTCGCGAAGGAGACCGGCGCATCCCCTCCAACGAGCGGGGCACGCAGGTAGGCGATGCCCACGACCAGAGCGAGCGCAGCGCCGCACGCGAGCGCGCCGTGGGTGCGGACGAGCCATCGGTCGACGACGTCCGGGTAGGCGGCGGTCATTCTTTCGGTCGCCGCGCGGAGGGGCAGTCCGTAGAGCACGACGGCAAGGACCGCTGCGGGGAACCAAACGCGGACCCCAACGGTCGCGCCGGCGAAAAGGCTGACCAGGATCCGAGCGACGAGTGACCGGTCGCTCGTGTCAAAAAGCGCAAAGAGCGCCAGTCCAAGGCCCGTCACCGCCGGCGCGTACAGGAAGGCACGACCGCCGAAACGAACCGCTGTCGATGGGGTCGCGGCCGTTCCGCGTTCGGGCCAGTTGTTTGCGGTGACCAGCCCGTCGCGAAGCCAGTGAAAGGCGAGCGGCACAAGCGGCAACGCCATTTGGGCGGCAACGAACGGATCGGCGTAGCCGGGGAACGCGAGAAACGGCACGCACCCCCAGCTCGCAAGCCCCAGCGCCCCCGCGAGAGCCGTCGCGACGATCGCCTCCCCCGGCTTCGGGAGTGCCAACGGAAGTGCCCGTGGGGAACGCTCCATCGCGGAGGAGGGTAGCGCCTTCCCCAGCGGCCGCGGTAGGTTCGCGGGATGTCCGTTTCGATCTGCGCGCGCATCGCGGCGGCCGTCGCCATCTCGTTCGTCGTCGTCGCCTGTAGTGACGCGCCGTCGTTCGTGCTCGAAGCCGCAGACGGCTCCGTCGACGCCGCGACAGTCGATGCCAGCGTCGACAGCGCCGCGCCGCCCGATTCGTCGACGCCGGTCGATGCCACCCTCGATGCCGCCCCCGTCGACGCCGCCCCCGTCGATGCCGGACCGCCGCGCCCGACGACGACATGCATTGCGCAAGCGTCTACCGTCGCCAACATCCGCTGCTCACCCGCCGCCCCTGGCGCGCTCGGTGGGGGGTCGATCGCCGGCGGCAACTACGTGATGAACCGATCCTTTGGGCCGACGTGCAAAGGCTACGCGTCCGGCGCGGCGACCATCTACCAGGACGGACCGAACCTCTTCATGCGCTGGCTGCGCATCGAAGATCGGGTAAATTCCGGCGACGCTGGCGTCCAGCGCTCGGGGACCGTCTGGCTCCGGCCGAGCGCCCCCAACCGCATCGAGCGCGTGGAGGTCTGCGACCCGGGGAACGTCGGCAAGTCGGAAGTCGGGACCTTCGGCGTCGCCGGCAATGGCGATCTCCAGGTCGATTTCGGGACCTACTCGGAAGGCTGGCAGAGGATGCCGTGAACGGCACGGCGTGCAAGAGCCCACGGTCGGTGGCTACCGAGCTTTCGCCGACGTGTCCGTTCCGACCGCGACCAGGGCCAGCGGCTCTTCGGGCGTCGCGGCGATTCGGTAGTTCGCCACGGCGGCGACCGGGACGAGGACGTGGGTCGGCGCCGCGCCGTCGCCGAGGATCGGGAGGTCGGCCGCCGCCGGAAGCGCATAGGCCTCGTTGCTGGCGAGCGGGACGAGCTGGAGATCGTTGCCGATTCGCGCCTTTCGGGCGGCAAGCCGGCGCTGAGCACGAAGGGCGGTGCGCGCCGGGATGGCGAGCGCCGCGCCCCCGAGGAGAACAAACACGGCGAGGGCGAGCGAAGGCAGGCCGTCAAACGCGGGGGCGCGAAAGAACCCGCCGACGCCAACGATCAACGGCAACACGGCGCCCATCGCGAGCCGGGTGTGCGTACGGACGAGGGCGCCGTCGACGACGTCCGGGTAGGTCGCGTCCATGGCCCCGGTCGCCGCGCGGAGCGGCATTCCGTAGACCGCGATCGCGAGGAGCCCGCTGGGCCCCCACACGATTGCCCCGAGGGTAGCGCCGACGGCGAACCCCACCGCCATCCGCAGGACGAAGAAGGCACCCACGTTGAACGTGAGCCCTGCGACGGCGCCAAACGTCGCGACCGCGAGCGCGGCATGCAGGAACCCGTGGGCGCCGATGCGTGTGAACGTCGTCGTTGCCGGAAGGCTCCGCTCCGGGGAATTGGCCGCCGTCGGCAGGCCCCGCCAGAGCCAATGAAACGCGAGCGTCGAAACCAGGACGGCAACGACCGGCGTAAGCCCGCCACGCGCCATTACAAACGGCACGCACACCCAGGTCGCGAGCCCGAGCGCCCCGGCGAAGGCGGTGGTGACGATCGCCTCCCCCGGTCGCGGCAGCGGCAGCGGAAGTGCCAGCGGGGGACGGGCCATTGCGGAGCAGGGTAGCGCTTTCGGCGAGCGCTGCGGTAGGTTCGGGCGATGTCCGTTTCGCTCTACGCTCGCCTCGCGGCCGCCGCCCTCGCCACCTCCTTCGCCGTCGCCGCGTGCGTCGGGGACGACACGTCGAAGGACGCCACCGACGCCGGAAGCCTCGCCGATTCGGGGACGGATGCCAGTGTCGACAGTGCCGCGACGCCCGATTCGTCGCCGCCCGTCGATGCCGCCCCCGACGCGATCGCCCCCGATGCGGTCGCTCTCGATGCCGCCCCGATCGACGCGGGGACGCCCTTGCCGACGACCGCCTGCAGCACTCAAGCGCTCACTGGCGCCAACATCCGCTGTTCTGCGGGAGCCCCCGGCGCGCTCGGTGGAGGGTCGATCGCCGCTGGCACCTACATCATGAACCGTTCCTTCGGCCCGACGTGCAAAGGCTACATGTACGGCGCGGCGACGATCTACCAGGACGGACCGAACCTCTTCATGCGCTGGCTGCGCATCGAAGACCGCGTGAATTCGGGCGATCCCGGCGTCCAGCGCTCGGGGACCGTCTGGCTGCGCCCGAGCGCCACGAACCGCATCGAGCGCGTGGAGGTCTGCGATCCCGGGAACGTCGGCAAATCGGAGGGCGGGACGTTCGGCGTAGCCGGCAATGGCGATCTGCAGTTCGACTTCGGGACCTACGCGGAAGGCTGGCAGAAGATGCCGTGAGCGGAGCTGTCAGACCCGACAGCTCCGCCTCGCGCCGGTCAAAGAAACGGCTTGTTGGTGGCGTACACGAACCGGCGGAAAGCCTCGCGTCGCGACGCCTCGTCAATGCCCGGGAGCCGCGACCAAACCGCTTCGAGCGCGGTCGTGTAGACGCAATAGCCGATGTCGGGGACACGACGGCGAAGCGCTCCAAAAAGCTGAAGAATCTCCGTTCGTGCTTCCGGGCATTCGGCAAAAACGATGCCGATCGCGGGGAGCGCCGCGCTCGCGATCCAATCGATGGGGTTGTGGACGAGCGAAAGCAGCCCCGCGCGACGTTGGGTACGTTCCCAGCCGCCATCCAAACGCGCGATAAGAAGCGCAGTCACCAATTGGCAATGGTAAATCCACTCAATCACGTCACGATCGCGATCCGGCGGTGACGGGGGGTGAACCATTGCCCCGAGAAGCGACGGGAGTTGGCCGGAGAACGATGGCGCCAAACGCGCAGTCGCCGCCAACCATGCCGCCCAATCATAGGGCGTAGCCGCCAGACTCCCAATGGCATGAAGCACGTTCGCCGGCGGCGGGGGAACAGCCGGCATCGGGTCGGTGCCTTCGTAGCGCCAAACCGCCCATTGATCGTAAATGACGTCGTTCGGCGCCCCTAGCGCTACGAGCAACGGAAGGCGCGGATTGGGCTTCGGCTCCTTCTCGCAGGTCACATTCATTTTTACAAAGCTCTCGCCGAGCCGCGCCGCCATCGTCGCCGCAAGATGCACCGACGGCGACTCCAAGGAGGTAATGGTAAGACCCACTTTCAAAGGTTCGGCAGCGGTCCCTTGACCGGGCTTATTCGTGAACGCCGCCTGGAGGTCGCGAACGACGCCCGCCGTAAGATCGCGCGGCAACGGCAGCTGCTCGGCGTAGGCATGAATCAGCGCATGCAGGTACTTCGCGCGCGAATTTCCTCGCCCTGCAAGGGAAGCAAGCTCTTGATCTAGCTGAGGTTCCCTCGTCGCCATGTAACGCGCTGCGATGTTTGAAGGATAGGCCCAGGCCATCGCTTCCTGGTTCTCTTGCGGGATCTCTTGGTAGGTCGCCGCGGAGGCTTCAAACTGCGCATCGTCGAATTGAAGCTTGGCGATATCGAGCACGATGTCGTCATCGATTTCGATGGAATTTGCGTGACGAAACGCCGCGATCGCCTCTGGTACTCGACGCAGGTCTCGGTAGGTCCACGCACTGAGAAGCGCCGAAAGTCGCGGATCGTGCGCGCGAAGGGCTGCGGCAACACTGAGCGCTTCGTCGTAGCGTTTTCCACGGCGGAGGAGTTTCACATGAATGGCGCGAAGTGACTTATTGTCGACGAAGGTTTCGGCGAGCTTCGCAAGTACCGCCGTCCCTGCGCGCAAGGTTTCCCAGGTGGAGTCGCTGCTGTCGATGTCCTCTTCGAAGGCATCTCCAAAGTCGACGATCGCCCCGCCAACGACCGAGAAGTCGAGCAGAAGGGACGAGACGTGGCCGTGAACCCAACTCTCGGCCCAACGCAAATAGGGAACGGTCGGATTTTGCGCGCCGAGGCGAAACAGAAGGTCCATCGCTCGGTTCCAGTCGTGGGAAACTCCGAGCGCCATTGCATGGATCGCGACCATCTTCGGCGGAGTATTGCTCTGAATCTGCGTCATCCCGACGGCGTTTGGAATGAGTGGAAGCACATAATATGCAGCCTGAAGCGCAGGAGTATCGACGGGATCGATCGCGAGAGCATCCCCCAAGTGCTGAAGAGTACTTGGAAAGTCGCCGCTACCAAAGGCGCGTCGCGCATGATCGAGGTGCTGTTCAATCGTCGTCGTCATCAGGATTCCCGCGGTTGGAGGAACGCTCGAGGCGCTCGCTTCGGCGCCGATTGAGGAGGTTCCAGATTAGCAAAGATTCAAACGAAAATAACGCGCATATCTCTAGGGGCGACTTGCGCGCCAGGCTTCGGAAAAGAGGTCCGCGAGGGGCGCAAGCGGAAGTACAATTTCGAAGATCGGTTTTTGGCGCGATGTGATCGAGCCCTCGAGGCCATACAGAGGCGCCTTACTGACTTCGAGCACTCGCGCAGGCGCGCTCAGCGGCAGCACCGGTCCCGGTAGAAAGTGCGTACGTGTGGTTCCGGCGTGCTTGGCGACTACGACGTACTTTTTCGCGAGAAGCGGCTTCACCGCGTTGTCGTAGGCCGTTTGATCCCAGCCGTTGTACCGCTGAATGGCAGCCGCAGTAGGATCCGGGAGCGTGAGCAGCTGCAGGTAGAGCGTCGCAGAATCTTCCGAGAGCTTAAGTGCTGCGGCCACCTCATTTACGAGCGCAGGAACGCTCACGCGTGGGTCGGCCGGATAGCGCCCATCCAAGGCGTTTGTCTCCGCCCGGCGAGCCGGATCGGAGAACGCCTTCTTGTCTCCGTCCGCTGGCGTAGCGAGCGAGTCCATCAATTGTTGAAAGCCGGACGCACGAAAGGCGAGATAGGCCTGAAACCAGGAGCCGGTCGTCGCATCCTTTAGCGCGAGCTCATAGCCACGACCGACTCGACTCGTGAGTGCCGCATGGTCGAGCGAGATCGCCTCTGCGAAGCGAGCAAATGCTTCATCCGTCGCGACAACCTGAGGACGGAACGCAAAGAACATCCCGTTTTTGTTGGAATGCTCCCCGGGCCACGTCACGATATAGTCGCCGCGGTCGTAGCCGGGCGCATGCTCACGCCCCGCGATCCCCTCGTAGGCAGAGGCTTTGAAAGGGGCACGAAGCGCTTCAAAATCCTTCTTCGCGCACGAAACCCACCCGACAAGAGCAAGCAACCCGGGGTGCGCAAGGCGTGCTCGAAACTTTTCTCCAAGGAGGGCCGCGCCGATCCGCGCCGGGTCGCCATAAGGCAGGTCGATCGCTGCCCACGCGAGGAACCGCGCATATTCGCTGATGCGGCCAAAACCGAACATTTGACGGTATTCGCCTTCGTCGTCGGTCGCCGGTACCGGAAATCCTTTGGGAGTCATGTAATCAAAGCTGAGATAGCTTTGAATCTCCCAAGGACCGTCGGTAGAAAAGGAAGGGTTCTTGTCCGGCGCAAGCAGGTTTCGGGCGTAAACGTCGTAGCGAAGATCGCCCCGAAACGCCTCCTTCATCTGGGCGATCAACGCAACGGGAAGCGCCTCTTGAGGAGCGTTATTCTCTTGCCATGCAGCAATGAATCGAGCGATCACGCCGCTTTCAAGCGGCGCGTAGAAGTCCGCCGGTTCGTTCGGCATCGCCTCCATGTAGAGATTTCGAACATGAAAGTTGTTGAGCTCTTTGTCGGCGAGGTCGGCGTCTGACTTTTTCAGTCCGAGCAACTTTCGATGCTCGGCGGTGTGCGCCCAAGGCTTGTGTCCGTGCGTCCAAAAGATCGCCGCAGTGGCGACGCCCATGCCGGTTCCCATCGCGAGCGCCGTCGCAATTGCCGGGTCCCAAGTGGCCGGTCCGCGCTCTTTCTGCAACGCGAGCGCGTCGTTCACGATTTTTGCCGCCGCACGTTCGTCCTTCGGCGGCTCCCAGGTGATCGTCGCGCCTGGCGGACCACGGAACACGCCATCGCAGGTACGTTCAATCGCGATAAATCGATGTACCATCGCATTTATGTCGTCCGATGCGCGTACCTCGTCCGATTTGCTTTCCACATAGTGAAGAAAGTAGCGATTTGATGTTTCCTTGCCACTCCGCGGAAATGTCATGAGCCAGTTCGGCGTCTCCAGGCTCATCAGTGTGTAGGGAAGCTCCGTAAACTGAAGGCCGATCATACGAACCTGATCGAGGTGGGAAGCCATCTGTGTCGCACCCCACCGCTCCAGGAATGCTGCGATCTGGATCCTCTTTTCCGGCGGCGTACCGGTGGCGAGAAGGGCAAAAAGTGGCTCCCCTGCTCGCGCAAGCATATGGCGCCATGCGAACTCGGTGTCGGCTGGGGCGAGCGGCCCATTTTCGACAGAATCGCCAAACAGAAATGCGTCCACGTCCAGAATTTGTTGACCAAGATTCCGGCCGACCTTCGATTTCCACCAGAAGGTGATGTCCTGCTCAAAGAGATCTGCGACCGCAGCGGCGTCAGCGTTCTCGAAAGCATCGACAGGGATCTCTTTACGCAACGTTGACGTCGCTACTTCGTCTTCAAGGATCTTTTGCAAGCGCGCGAGCGAGACCTGAAGCTCGGCGGCGAACAGAGAAACTCGCGCAATTCCGACCACCAAGCGCGGGTGGGTGACGGCGGGGAGCGCGCCCTGGATCGCGCCAAAGAGCGAACCACGGTCTTTGTCTGCGGCAAGAAGTTTGGAAGCTCCCGCCGACGGATGGGCCTCTTCCAAAGCAGTGATGTGTCCGTAGACAAACGAGGCGGCGCCGGTCTTTAAGGCCTTTGCGTGGAAGCTCGCCTCCGCAGCAGAAAATATCGTTTGTGCGGCCTCCCGTGAACACGTGGAGAGGGCGCGAGATCCGTCGGGATCCCGTGGCACAAAAAGTCCCCAATAGGCCTCGCCGAGCGGGGCGCCACCACCCGCCCAAAACGCTTTCCTAAGGTCATCATCGTTGGGGACCTGGAGAAAGCCTTCCTCGGAACGTCCATCGACGTAGAGGGGGGCGCGCTCCGGAAAGGAGAGGAGATATTTCGGCCGGAAGGGGCCTTCCCAACGAACCCCATCGGGACGAAAGGCGATCCACGTTCCGAGAACATGTACGTCCTCCACGTCGTCCAGGTTGGCGCCTTCCGCGTCCTTTCGGAAGGCGACAAGTCCCATCCACCCGTTGGCACTCCCCGTCGCCGTCGGCCGTTGCTCCGTCGGAACGCGCGTGTAGGAGGAGCCGGCCCAAAGCTTGTAACTGTCGGGTACCTTTGAAAAAAAGCTCGCGAGGAAGGTCGGTAGTGCAACGTCCGTTTGCGCGCCGGTCTGTACGTCCAACCGTTTCACGCGCGCACCGGCCCCCAACAGGGAGGGGCTCAGCAGGTAGGTACCGGTTTCATCGGTGAGGTCGGGGGCGTCGAGGCCTTCGACCTCCTTCGGGAGCGCGGGAAGTGCCGTTCCTGGGCTCAACACCCGACCGCGGCTCGGCCCGCGGCACACGAAGATCTTTCCGTCGATCTGCCCGCCACACGCGAAACCATGGACGGTTTGGGGGCCGGCATTTACCAGCCAAAAATACTCGGAATCTCCGTAGTTTTTTGCGACGAGAACATCGTCTTCGCCGACATGAAATTCCGGATTCGAGAGCTCACCGAAACTCGCCGGGTAGCAATAGTCGAGGGTGATCCCCTTCGGTCCCAACGAGAAAATTCGCCGACTTTTGAAGTCGTGGAGAAGCAGCAACGGGCGCGCCGACTGGCTCTCTCGCCGATCGAGTTCGATGTCTTTACCGACCCTCCGCGAGACCTCTTCGAGCGCCGGCCACGCCCACTCATCCATCAACCCATTTTGGAGATGACGTTGAAATCCGTGTACCGCATTCACCTTCTTGAGGGCGTTTCGAAGCCGTGGTGATGCGGCCAACACGGTCGGCTGCGCGTACGTCATCAATCGCGGCAAATAGGCGTGAATCGCGAGGAGGCCGCCTTCACTCAATTTCTCTACAAATGCAGCGATGGTCTCGAGAATAGGTACTCCCCAAGGTTCTTGTGCAAGCTCGAGAACCTGCTTGTGGGCACGCTCCCCGTACACTTCTTTGTCGTCAATAAAGGAATTCGCGACGGCGGCGAGCAGCACCGGCTCCGCAAATACCCGACGAAGGTCGCTGTAGCGAGCAACCCCGGACGAAACATGCATTTCCGGGACGCGTGTCGGCCCGGCGTGGGGCGACCCTGGAAGTCGTTCTGGGGCGCGGAGTGCAATTCCTGCGGCGAGGACTGCCTCGACGACGTGCGCGTCTGGCAACGACTGATACCGGCGCGACGCGTGGCTTTGCTCCATTTGCGCAGCCAAATCGTAGGCCAGGTTCCGTCGTTTAAACTCCGGCGAAAGTACACCAAAGATCGCATCGAGATTCGCGTACAATTCCTCGACGTTCGCCGCTTTGTTGTCCCGATCGGACGCGAGCGTCGTCACATGCGCGAGGTAGTCCGTGAGGAGCCTGTTGTTGTCGCGTTCGTCTCCGCCGGGGGAGACTCCGGGTCGGAGAACATCGTTTACCAATGTTTCTGGAAATTTCCAGGTCACCATCCATGCGAGCCAGTGGGGCCCCTGGCTATGCAATGCGAGCCAGGTCAATGCGTCTTTGTTCCCCTCGGCGACCAGCGTACCGAGCGCGTCAAGGAGAGGTTCCCAGTCGCTTTCTGTGTCCTTGCTCCAAAAACGCTCTTTCCCATTCCGGATCAAGATGCGGAGCGCGTCCGCAACGAGGGCTTCGTCGAGGGTAGCGAGCGCTTCGTAAACCTCGTCGTCGGGTGCTTCGTCGTTTGATTTCTCGTCAAGCGTGACGACTGCGAGAGCCAGTTCGCGCAACGCTCCGCGGTCGGCCGCGGTCGCTTTTGCCCATCGTTTGTCGCCAAGGAGCAAACATAGCTCTTTGAGCGACATCGCCCCCCGCGTCGTATAGCGCTCGTAGCGCGCAAGTTCCGCAGAGAGAGGCACCGTAACTTTTCGTTTGCGCTCCGATTTTCGCGCGAGCGCAAATGCCTCTAGCGCGTAGGTAGGCTGTTTGCCCAAGCACGCCTCCGCCACGGTATCGAAACAAATCCGCCCCTCTTCGCCGTCCCCAAGGCTCCGCGCGAGCGCCTTCACCGCCGCGAGCGCCTTCTTTGGAGCCCGCTGCGCCTGTTCGCACAGGCTTGCAAGTTCCCCTTGAATTTTCGGCGCAAGCGTCGCTGCCTCCGTCGTTGACGTCGCGGCAGGACTCTCCAATTTTGCAGTCGTTTTAGGCTCACGAACCGCTGCCTTCGCCGTGGTCGCCGTGGTCGGCGTTTTCGCTCGAGTCTTCTTCGCCGTTTTTGCCGGCGCCGGCATCGCGGCGGCCCGCAAGAGGCCCACGTCGGCATCGGTGAGCGTGCGCGGCGTCTGTAGCGACATCCCAAGCTTGCCTGGCTCCGCGGTGAGACCGTGGCCGGAGGCGAGCTGCAACGTACCGAGAAGAGAAGTGATTTCGGCGATCGGCGTGACGTTTGGTGCGGCGATCCAACCCTCCGGCGAGTGGCTTGGCGCCTCAAGAATTGCCACCAGCCAGAGGACTTCCCCGGGCCGAACCGTCACGAGGAAGAGCGTTCCGCCCCCCGCGAGCGCCGCGAGACGCGGGTTCTGGCTCGTGTAGCGATCGGTCTTCCAAACGTCCCCGACGGCGAGGCCCGCGGCGTCCTTCTCAAAAATCGCTTTTGAAACGAGCACGAAAATACTGCTGCTCATGGGAGTCCTTTAAGGGGCGCGCGCGAGGGCGCAAACCGACGAAATATACTGAAATTACTTGCGAAACGCGGAGGGAGTGCGCGTTTGCCGAGAACTCCGCTCCGTCTCCCGACCGGGGCTCGGCGCGCGTGACGGTACCGGAGTCCGCACCGATTGCGCCGGGTTCCTCGGCCGGTGAGTGCGGCACCGCGTGCAAACGGCACGCGCCGACGCAATTCCCGCGCGGGGTGCGTTCGCCGGCGGCTAGATTTACGGGGTGCGCCTCGCGTCCTCCTCCGTTGCCACCGCTCTCGTTCTTCTCCTCGTCGCGTGCGCCGACGAGTACCGCGCCGTCGCTGGCGATCCGAACGGCGGCGGTGGTGGCGACGGCACGGCGAGTCGGTGCGTCGGCGGCTGCCCGGTAACGTCGTTTTGCGGGGTCGACGGCGTCTGCCGGGTGCGTGCGGAGGACGGGGCCGCCTGCAGCGACGACGGCTCCTGCGCCTCAGGTCATTGCGTCGGCGCGGCAGGGACGGCGACCTGTTGCGCGACCGCGTGCCTCGGCGAGCAGCGCTGCCTAAAGGCGTTCCGGGACGAAGACCGCGATGGGTTTGGCAGCCGTGTCGGCGCCGCGACCTACCGCTGTGAATCCGAAGTGGGGAAAGAGCCCTCCGGCACCGCGCGCCCGTTTGCGGCCACCGCCGATGACTGTGATGACAGCGACTTCCGCGCCTTCCCCGGCCAGACCGCCTTCTTTGATGCACCGGCCAAGGGGGGCGGCTTCGACTACAATTGCGACGGCGCGACGACGACCCAGTACCGTGTCAACAGCTCCAAAGACGTTCACTGCGGCGTCTGCCGCTGCGATACCGGGGTCGAGATCCTCGCCTGCCTTACGGCAACGCCGAGCTACCCCTTCGGCGGCGCGATCGTCGACAAAAGCGGGTGCAAATGCGACGTTGCCGACGCCGATCGCACGTTCCTCACCCCGCCGCTGACGGGGCTCTGCGGCGTCCCCCCCCAAGCGGCGACGCTCTGCCAGGCCCGCGTTGTGTTGGCGGCCGGGAGCTGCCCGTCGGTGACGAGCACCGGCCCCCAGGGGAACATCGCCTGCCGGTGACGGTTTACGGGCACTGGGCCGTGGCGGCGGCGGCGGCGAAAGGGGCAGGGCCGGCGATGCGGGTGACATCCCAGTCGTCGCGCCAGCCTTCGTCGTCGTCCCGGTCGTCGGTGCCTGTGCTGTCGCTGCGCCACCGCCCGTCGAGGGTTGCCTTTCCGTCTTCCCCCTTGAGCCGAAAGTCGGCGTCGCCGGCGGCAGGCCCCTATTGAAGTGGGCCCGCCGTCTCTCGCGACGCCGCTCCCCGCAAATTCGCTGGCGGTCGCGAACGGACGGGCCCTGGCACCAACGGCCGCGGAGGATCCCGTCGCGGAGGTCGCCGACGAAGGTCCCGACCGGCTCCGCACCGGCGGTGGCCGCAGCATCGCCGTACGCGCCGTGCACGGTGACGCCGTCGGCGTCGAGGGCGAGCTCGAGCTGCCCCCAGTCGCCGACGTAGGTCCCCGAGATTCGATCACTCGGCGGCGGTTTACGGGCAGTGGGCGGTGGCGGCGCGGCTCGCGAGCGTGGCGTTGGGCGCGGCGACGCGGGCGAGGTCCCAGTCGTCCTTCCAGGACGCCGGATCGGTCGAGTAGTTCCAGCGGCCGTCGAGGGCGATCGTCCCTTTGGTTCGCGAGAAGCGGAACTCCGCCTCCCCCTGGGCCGAGGCCTGGCACCAGCGGCCGCGGATCGTGTCGCCGGAGACTGTGCCGACAAAGAGCCCGTCGGCGTGATCGTAGGCGCCGCGTGCTTCGGTCCCCTGGAAGACGAGGTGCATCGTCCCCCAATCGCCGGTGTAGGTGCCGGCGATTTCGCTCGTCGGGATTCCGCCAACAGCGACAGCGACGCCAGGGCCCGATCCCGTACTGCTCGATGCGTCGACGGGCGGAGTACCGGCCGGCGTGCAGGCGGCGATGGTCACGAGGAAGGGGAGGGCGACGCCCACAAGTCGTACCTTCATAACGAAACGGTAACGCTT
>JAAFHJ010000560.1 GCA_013298325.1 Myxococcales bacterium
CAGACCGCCGACGGCGGGACGATCTCGACCCGCCCCATCGCGCCGCCGACGATCACCCTCGCGATCGCCGCCCAACCGGCGACCGCCGGCGGCTTCATCGACGGCGGCATGTCGCCACCCCCGGAGGTGCTCCCGCTCCCGGCGAGCATCGCCGCACCGGCCGTCTCGCGCCTCTACCTCTTCGATCGTCGCCTCGGCGTCGCGCTCCTCGTGAGCGATCGCTAACCCCACAAAAGAGCAAAGGCCTCGCCCGGAAGAAGGGGACGAGACCGCAGGTGGGGCCGGGAAAATCACCCCGGCTCCGCCTGGTGGGGCGAGGCCGGGGTGTTGGCTGGAACGGACGTCCGGCAGAACGCCGGACCGGAGAACGTCAGGTTTCGAGCGCTTTTGCGAGCACGTCGAGCGCTTCGAGCACCTTCGCGCGGTCGGCGCGGGGGAGCTTTTCGACAAGCGCCGAGTAGGCGGTCGTCGCTTTCGTCTGTGCCTGCTCGGCGGCGCGCTTGCCGCGGGGCGTGAGGCGGACGTCGGTCTGACGGCCGTCGTCGGTCCCCTTCTTCCGGGTGATGAACCCGGCGCGCTCGAGGCCAGAAAGGTTACGGCTCGCCGTGGACGAGTCGATGCCGAGAAGAACGGCGAGCGCCGACGTCGAAAGCGCACCGCGCTCGGCAATAAGTTGGAGAGTTTCAGCCTGTTGCGGAGTCACATCCGCGCCGCGAGCCCGTTCCCGGCTCAAGCGGCCGAGGCCACGATAGACGGTCTGCACAGCACGCGCGAACTTGTCGGTTTCAGCCATGGGAGCGGCATGTATTCTGCAACGAGGGTCGCCTCGTCAAGCGTGCTCACACGGGGGGTGTGAAAAACTTTTCCGTGCATGATCCAACGAGTGCTTGCATGCGCGTTTCGCGAGGAAAAAAGCTGGCGGCGCGCACTGCTGCTTGGCTGCTACAGGGGGGCGTTTTTGCACCGTGCACAATGCCGTTGACGGGCCGCACGGAATCGGCGGGCGAGGGGAGGCCGACCCGAGAAGCAGACGCGTTCGAGACGCGTCCGTCCGCGAAGCGGGAGACGGCGCGGAGCTTGATGCACACGCGTCCGTCCGCGAAGCGGGAGACGGCGCGGAGCTTGATGCACACGCGTCCGTCCGCGAAGCGGGAGACGGCGCGGAGCTTGATGCACACGCGCCCGCGCAGATTGCGGGGCTGTGAGACTTTTCTGCGCGGGAGGCTGTCCCCGCTTGTCGACGGGCGGTCGGCTCGTGCTAGCTTGGCGCCCGCTTCAACGAGACTCCAGGCAGCGCGATGCACACCCGTGTGTCGGCGAATCGGGCCCCCGATCAACGAGGGTCTGCCGTCTCTTGTGACGTCGGTGCCCGAATAGGCGCTGGCGGTCGCAAACAGACGGGCCCAAAGCGTTCGCAGAGCGATGGGCCACCGCGCATCGCCCTCAGAAATACCGCCCGTCGGGCACTCGTTCGGGAGAGCCGCGATGGCGGACAAGAGAGAAGAGAACCGGGAAATCGGGCAACTGCTCGCGGAACGCTACGAAATCACCCGTGAACTCGGGCGTGGCGGCATGGGTGTGGTCTTCCTCTGCCGGGACATCGTCACCGGCGAGAAGGTCGCTCTCAAGCGTCTCCGTGCACCGGAAGACTCCAAAACCCAGTCGCGCGAAGAGGAGGTCTGGTGGTTCCAGCAGGAGGCGCGCGCGGTCGCGTCCCTCGACCACCCGGCCATCGTGCGCGCCCGCGATTTCGGCATGTTGGCCGACGGCTCCCCCTACCTCGTGATGGACTCGCTCCCCGGCCGGAGCGTCCACGAGTGGATGCACACGACGACCATCCCCTGGTCGGTCATCTGGGCGATGGTCGACCAGACGCTCGCCGGCCTCGGCCACGCCCATGCGCGCGGCGTCATCCACGGCGACCTCAAACCGTCGAACATCATGCTCGACCTCGCCTCCGCCGGGCGGGGCCCCCGCGCCTACATCCTTGATCTCGGGCTCGCCTGGCTCCGCGAGAGCCACCACGACAAGCGCCTCGATGGCGCCGATGTCCCCGAACTCGCAGTCCATTCCGGCGCCGGTACCGTCGGTTGGGTCGCCCCCGAGCAGATCCGCAAGGCGGCCGCCCACGTCGGTCCGCCGACCGATATCTACGCGCTCGGCTGCATCATGTACCGGATCCTTACCGGTCGCGAAGTCTTCGAGGGGACCGCCCAAGAAGTGCTCCGCGCCCACAAGCGGACGCCGGTCGTCCCGCCGGCGCTCCCGGAAGGGGTCCCTGGCGGCGTCGCTCATTACATTGTGCGCCTCCTCGCCAAGAAGCCCTGGCAGCGCTTCGAACTCGCCGCCGACGCCCGCGCCGCCTGGCAGGCCTTCCGCCCGAAGCACGCGCAGACGATGGAAGAGACGATGGCCCAGCTCCCGGCGCCGCCGGCCGCCCCGTCGTCGGTGATGCCCGAGCGTGGTCGCGCCGTCGCCGCCGCCAAGGCGCTCGCCCCCGGCCTTTTGTCGCTCCGCCCGTCGCCGATGGTCGCCCGCGAGACCGAGCGCGCCGAGCTTTCCGAGCTCGTCGATGACGTCTGCGCCGGTCGCGGCTCCCCGCATCGCATGGTCGCCCTCATCGGCGACGCCGGCGTCGGCAAGAGCCGCCTCGCCGAGTGGCTCTGCGAATTCGTCAACGAGCACGGCAAGATGTGGGTCCTCCGCGCCCGCTACGGCCGCATCGCGACCGCCCTCGACGGCCTCACCGGCGCCGTCAACAAATTCTACAACTTGCAAGGGGCCGACCGGTCTCTCGTCGAGCAGACGCTCATCAATCGTTGGGAAGTCGACAAAGACGACGACGAGGCGCTCACCTGGGTCGCCGCCACCGCCGAGTGGCTCCGGCCGACGCCCCCCGGCGTCGAGGTCCCCGTCGGGCCGACCGGAAAGCGCTTCGTCCTCGATACGCCCGAGCTCCGTTTTGCCGTTGTCCGCCGGGTTCTTGAGCGAATTGGCGCCGATCGACCGATCTTGATCTGGTTCGACGACCTCCACCTCAGCTCGAAGAACACCTTCGACGTCCTCGCCCGCGTCCGCCGGGAAATCCCCCACGTGCGGATCCTCATGCTGACGACGGCACGCAGCGAATCCCTCGAGACCGATCTCGACGCGGCCCTCCGCCTGGAAGGGCTCCGTGTCGACTGGCACGGCCGCGTGATGGAACTGCGCTCGATGGGCGAGGAGGAGACCCACGTCCTTCTTCGCGCCACGCTCCCGCTCCACCAGGACGCGATCCGCGCGGCGACCCGCCAAAGCCGCGGAAATCCTCTGTTTGCGCTCCAGCTCCTCCACGCCTGGGCCGGCGGCGGCTACCTGAAGATGGAAGGGGGGCGCTACAAAGTGCCCGCCGAAGCGCTCCAGGGGCGCGCCATCACGACCGCCGAACTCTGGGACGAACGCCTCCTCGCCGTCCCGGTGAAGCTCCGCCTCGCTGCCTACGCTGCTGCCGCCCTCGGCGACGACATCCGCGGCGTCGTCCTCAAGGCGCTCTGCCAGGCGGTCGGCC
>JAAFHJ010000561.1 GCA_013298325.1 Myxococcales bacterium
GTGGCAGGTCCCGGTGGGACGCAGGCGGCGAGCGCAAAAATTGAGAAAATGCCAAAGAAACGGCCCCTCATGTTCCCCCTCCGAGGCTCTTCGGCGCGTAGGAAATCCCGGTGAGCAGGTAGTGCCCGCGCTCCCAGCGGAACGTGAGTGTTCGGGGGGCCGTCAGCGTCGCAATCGCCACCGTAGGCGCGGCGACCGTTCCCCCGGCGCGCGCGACACCTGCGCACGTCTCTTCGGGGGCGACGCCCCCCGTGTCGCTCAGCGAGGCCGAAAGCCCCAAATAGGCGACCGTCTCAAAAGCGCGAGCCTCCTCCAGTCCACGAAGTTTGACGAGTTCGCCGAACCGATCGAGCCCGATATAACCAAGCGAAACCATGGCATCTTCTGCGATTCGGTCGTGCCGGCTCCGCCAACTGTCGTGGCCGACGGTCGCCACGATATCGAGGCAGGCGACGCGGAGCGCCTCTTGAAGAAGCGCGGGGTCGGTCGGCGGCGTCGGATCGTCCCAATAGGCATGCGCCGTCGCCTCCGCGAGCGCCTCCCGGGGGATCGCAAACCCTGCATTTTCGCGGCTCGTCGCCTTCAGCGTATTCACGCCGACGAGGAGGCCTCGCTCGTCGAGAAGGGGGCCACCGCTGTTCCCCGGGTCGATGGCGGCTGTATGTTGCACGTAATGGAGCGTCCGTCCGCCGACGCGCTCTGTTACGTCACCGTTGGATACTTTTCCGGTGGTAATTTGATAGCTTGCGCGCCCGCCGAGACCGGGAAAGCCGACGGCGACGACCGCTGCGAGGTCGGGCAGGGGGGCGTCGCTTAGGCGGGCGCCGGCGCGATCGAGCGGCGTCTCCGGGGCGAGCACCGCGAGATCGAAGTCGGGATCGATGTATACTGCACGTGCGCGGCCGAGGGAGGTTCCGTGGCCGTCGGTGAGCGCGAAAGTCGCGCCCCCTTCCACAACGTGGCGGTTCGTCACGACGACCGGGCTCGTCCCCGCAGTCCCTCGTCCAGCGACGATAAAGCCGGAACCGATCCACTCATTGGAGGCGCGTGCCCCGAGGTGGGGTGCGAGTTTGCGGAGGAGGCCGCCGCGTGCGGGGCCGCCATCGACGGCGATCGAGACGGTAAGTGCCCGTGGATCTGGCGATTCTTCGCCGGCCCACGTGCCGGCCCACGCGCGTGTGCAGCGACCGGACAGTGCCTCTTCCGGGGCCGACGGGACCCGCCCTGCGACCGCGGTCTCAATCGACGCAAGCTGGTTGTCGGCGGAGACCTGGCTGACGAGCGCCTGCCGCGCTTGTGTGTAGAGTGCACTGAATGCGGTCATCCCGTTTCGCGCCGCGAGGAACGCATCGAGGCGCGCAAGACGATCGCCGCTCTCCCGCTCCCCCTCATCACCGATCGCCGCGCGAAGCTGCTCGGCCTCCGCGCAACGCTCGGTCCGTTCGCCGTGGCCGCACCCTTGACGGAGCCCGTCGCGCACCGCCAGGAGCGCCTTTTCGCCGGCCCCCCACACCTTAAGCGCCTCGGCATTCGCCCCATCGGCTTCGGCGAGGTCTGCTTCGAGGGCCGCAAGCGCCGTGCAGTCTTCGGAGGTGACGTCGCCCCCGCAGAGGGAGACGCGGTCCCGGTGGACGCGCTCCCGAACTTCGGCGGCGTAGGCCGCCACGTTCTGCCCGTGACCGGCCTTCCGTTCGCCAAAACGCACGAAGGCGTGGGCACGGAGCTCCCGTCGAACCGCCGCCTCGTCGCAGCTCGCCGCGGCTGGCGCTTGCGCCGGCGGCGTGCATGCAGCGCCAACGAACAGCGCACCCAAAACCAAGAAAGATGCAGACTGCACCTTGCGAAAACGGAACACCATCGCAGCGTCACCTCACGTCCTGAAGAAACCCAAAGGGGACTCTCAGCGCGCCGGGCACGCCCGGCACGCCCTCAAAATCAGGTGACTACGCTACGGCAGAAATCACTGGAACGTTTGCAGAAACTTCCAGCCGACGGCGGCGCTGCCGTTCCAGATTCCGTGGCCGCCGCCCGCGACCGGGCAGAAAAAAGCCTCTTTGCCGGCAGGACAGTTGTCGTGCAGCTCGCAAGGCGAAAAGGCGGCGGGGGCGGCCGAGCGGGTGTCCTTGCATCCATTGATGGCTGCCCAGTAGGCGGCACTGTATTCGCCGCTCCCGGGGTCTACCGTGTTGTCGGCGGTGCCGTGAATCGCCATGATCGGGACTGGACCTTGGCCGCTATCGCATTTGAAGGAGCCGTTCGGCCACTTCGGACCGTTGTAATTCGCCTGCCCGGAATCGGGCGCGCCGCCGGCGATCGAAACGATCGCGCGGACCTTCTTAGAGCGCCAGCACGAGAACTGATTCGAGTAGAAGCCGCCTTGGCTCCAACCTACGAAAAAGATTCGCTTAGGGTCGGTGTTGTACTTCGCCTGAAAGTCGGTGAACATGGCGTCGAAGTAGGGATAGTCCCCGGCCGGAGGGGCCGCATACAGCTCCCAGCTGCCGCCATTTTTGCCGCTCGGGAAGACGACGATCGCATCGTTCTTCGTCGTCTTCTCAAACGGGAAGTAGGAGTGCATGCTCGGGCCGCTTCCGCCGTCGCCGTGGAGCACAAACACGAGAGGTAGGCTCGCCGAAGAGGGCTTCTTAGGGACATACGCCACGTAGGCGCGCCCCGCTGAAATGCCATTCACCGTCTCAAAATCGCTCGGCGGACCGGCATCGACCGCCGGACCGCTATCGGTTCCCGGGGTGGCATCGTCCCCGGCGTCGTCCGGCGTTCCGCCGTCGGCCGCTCCAGCATCGTCGTCGACCACGACCGCTTGCGGCGTCGGCGAACAGGCGGGGGCGAAAGCTACGAGAAGGGGAAAGACGAGAGCAAGGCCGAGTTTGGGCGAGCGCATCGCGGGCAAACTAGCTCGAAACGATGGGGAAGACCCGAAGGAATCGCCGCTAGAGCGTCGTGCCTGGCCGGTAGCGCCGACGCCCCCACTCGCCGAGGACCATGCCGACGGTGATGGCGACGGGGAACGAGTTGTTCACGCCAAACATCGGGAGCGCGACCGTTTGGGTGCATTGTGCAAGAAAATTGGCGGGGATGCCGAAGCGCTCACTGCCGAAGACGAAGACGACATCGTCCGGAATTTCTGGGACGCCGTAGAGATTCGTTGCTGCTGCAACTTTTTCGACGGCCCAGAGCGGGCGCCCCGCGCAGTGCCGGAGGAGCTCGCTCTCGTCGGCGAGGCGAACGATCGTTTCGTACTTCTCCATCCCCATCGAGGCCTTCTCGTAGAAGGGGGCGTCGCCGACGATCAGAATTTCGTCGACGAGAAAGCTGTGGGATACACGGATTGCGGCGCCGATCGCGAAGGGGTTTCCGAAGGAGAAAAGCGCGACGCGGATGCGGTTTCGCAGCGGCTTGAGGGCGTCGCGCACCGTCTCTGCTTCGTCGTCGATGGGCGGAAACAGCACGCGGCGAGGCTTACCGCGTCCGTCCGCGAAGCGGAAGACGGCGCGGAATTCGATGCA